>CAYOHA010000038.1:0-14881 GCA_964403625.1 uncultured Dehalococcoidales bacterium
TTTAAGCGGCGCAAACAGATGAAAGTCCCCGGTCCAGCCATTCGGGAGGGTAGAATTACCAACCTCGTCAGCCAATTGGAGCTGGAGAGGTCGCTTCAGGAGTTAGGTTATCTGCCCCATAAGCTACTGAGTCCCTTGGTGGTCATTACCTATCACCGGTACCGGTTTCGTGAACGTCAAAGTGACATTTCCATAACCTATGATTTTGGAATCTCTTCGTGGATGGTGGAACGAAGCAGCGGCAAGCTTGCACCACGATTGGAATTGGAGGCGACAGTGCTTGAGCTTAAGGGGGGAACAATGGACTTTCCCTCCGCGTTGCATGGCCTACAAAGGATTGCACCGAGATGCAGTGCTTTTTCCAAGTATGCCCAGTGCTTGAAATCGCATTTTGAGCAGCGAGGTTCCGCTGGCTGGTTAAAGCCGTAGATTAGAAATTAAATGATTGTCTATTGAGGAGGTATGTCTTAATGAACTGGCAGGACATAGTAGATTTCTTTCAGCGCGGAGTACCCCTGAGCACGGTTGATATTGGCACTGCTTTAGGGTTCGCCCTTCTGTGCTCCATCGTTACTATCTTAATGTATAACTACTTTTACGAGAAGGAGAATGTGGGTGCTGGAGTCCAGCGTTCGTTCCTATTGCTGGGGCCATCTATCACTACCCTGTTCCTAGGTATTCAGTTCTCCCTGCCACTTTCACTCGGACTTCTTGGTGCCCTTTCCATTGTCCGATTCCGAACGCCGGTCAAAGACCCGGCCGAGATTGGGTTTGTCATGCTACTAATCGCAGCGGCTGTCGGTAGTGCCACCTTCAATTACCTGCTGGTGGGTATTCTCTTCCTTGTCGCCTTCCTGGCTTTTATGGGACGCCGTCTGGCAGGAAAACGTTCTGGTGGCAGCCGGGGCAGCCTGATAATTAATCTGGATAGTCCTGAACATGCCAAACTAGAAGGAAAGTTGACCTTATTCATCGCTAGCAGGCTTCGCGATGCCAAGTTAGAAAGCATCACAACTTCAGCCGATACTGCAAGCCTACACTATCAGTTTAGCAAAAGGACTGGTTTTGAGTGGGGGACATTTACCGATGAATTGAGCAAGGCAGCGGCTCCAGCTAAGGTTAACATCTTCATCGGGTAGGAGATAATACCGTGTTTGCAAAACACTCTAGGTTTGTCCAACTTATTGCTAGTCTTAGCGTATTGCTTCTGATTACGGTCTTGCTGGTGACGGTTCCCGGCCTCCGTGAGATCGGGCATAACATTATCGAGCGAGAGGTATCAAGACTACAGGGGAACGGTATTGATGTAACCAGCGACCCTTTCGCTCTTCCTGATTATATGTGGGACGTTGAAGTCAATGACACGCAAACTGCTGACCTCAGACCACTCATATCATCAGTAGCCACTATTATCCCCAGCATTCTCAATAGAAGCGGTATCCGGATAAGGGTAGGGCAAACAGGTACCTCCTATAACCTCAATATTGTATGGGATAGCGACTCTGATGATGCCCCACTTGAACTTACCCTATTTGACTGTCTGGAGCGCCCCCTTGGCTATTGGAAGAACACCTCCGGTAGTGTAGATGCCACGTTGCCCGGCGGTCTATACAAAATGGTTGTGTCCACTAAGGGACGTCTGGGTGAGAATTTTAAGCTGGCTGCTCAGGCAACCAGAACCACCGAGCAGCCCAAATTCACCTTATCCAATATTAGGGGCATACCCACGCTTGATATTCAAATGTCTGAGGCAGCGTTCCAGTCCTGGGATGTGCAGCGGGCAGCATTGCTAAAAGCTCGAGAGACCCAGGACAGTGTAGATACCACTAACTTCAAACGGGTAACGGCTGATTTGGTAACCAACGGTGGACACTGCGTGGCACAATTGTGGGCGGCTGGCTTAGGTGACCAGGTGCACTTCAGTTCGGAGACGCCTTCCTTCACCGGAAGAGTTGTAACCGGTCCGCTCCTCTTCGGAATGTCCCAGTTCAAGCTATACTCTATACGGACTCAGGAGGGGCTGCTTAATCATGTCATCTTCTCTATTATGTACGACGAAGGTCTCTTTGTGCCCCGCTACCTTTTGGTTCATGCCTCGTTGAATGGTAAGAGCCTCGGTTTATATCTGTTGATAGAGACTCCCAACTCTCAGGGTTTTTTCGCCGGGGTGCAGCGCTACGACGGACAGGTAATCGTACGGGGCGACATACTTACCGACCCTCCACTAAGCACAGGCCTCTTAGAAGTTAAGCCAATACCAGTAACAGTAGAGTATTCCAATAAATTTGCTGCCGGGGTCAACCAGATTGCGTTCGCTAAGAGCCTCGCCTTGATGGCTCGGTTTCATGCCACACATGGTACATCAAGTGGAGACTTCCGGTTCTACCGGAACCCTTACCTTGACTCCCCAGAGCCGGTGATGCGGGACATAAATGCCGGTACAAGTCCGGAAGAACAATTCGGTCAGAGGTCATTGTTAATTCATACCAGCTGGTGGCTAGGACTGCGTCTGACCGGGGAGGGAAGTCTCTACAACCCCAAGGTTTTTCCAACGGACATCCGGACTGGTCCGTTTACAGTTACGTCGTGGTCTCTCAATCTGGCCGGCACACACCCATCAATAAACCAGTTCATTAAGATGCCAGAGAACCGTGAACTATTTGACCAGTATCTCGTCTATGCCTGTGATGAAGCTTTTCAGAGACGCTTAATTACCAGAATGCATTCTGCTTTTGTGGCTGCTCTCCCCTTCCTTGATGACGCAAATACACGGCCATTGCCGAGTTCCAGCCAGTCATTCATATACGGTGAAAATGAAGCAGACTGGATAAAGCAACAAGTTGATTCTACTACGTCCCGTCAATTCCTGACTCTACGAGCCATACCAGTACTAGTGGATAAGAGTGCTTTGCTGGTTAGCGTTGACCCCTCAGAACCAGCACCTAGAGCAGCCCCCGGAACAAGAATTGTCTCTCTCTATAATCTCAGCCCGTTTTCAGCGCGGCTCAGGTTACCGGATTACGCCCAAATTGCTGACAATTCAACAGCCACTATGCAGGGCGATGATGACTCTGGCTGGTATCTGCCTCCGTCGCGTCTCTTCCCCACCGTTGTTCCTCTCTCCATCGCCGAATCCCCAAAAGACCGAAATCCCTACCCCCTCACTCAGGGGGCAACACAACGCCTCTTAGCATTGGAACGCTCACTGTTCCAGCCTCAATCAGAAGCTCCCGCAAGTGGAGTGCCACTCATCGATGTTATGATACCCACTGATAGGTTTAATGATTTCGTGTCCTTGCTGGATAAGACCTCGTTGGTGACTCTGGCCAGTATCTACCCGTTACCAGCTAATAGGAACATATTAGTAAGCAAGCTACCGGCACAGGATGAACAACTCACCATGGTTGCCCGCTCCGAAGTTTTATCCGCAGATATTGTGATACTGCCCCTAAGTCTTGAAGAAATTCAAGGTGGACAGCGTCTGAAGTTGCTAATTTCAAACTTCTCACAGCAGGAAATCTCACTTGAACTGGCGAGGCTACAGTGGATAGATACCTCAGCGAACAGCTGGATACCATACTCTATTCATGCTGTATGGGAACTTGGTGAGAGAACAAGTCGAATTGAGTCATCCTCTGTTACCCTTGGGGCAGCCAACCCCAGAACAAACCAAAACAAATCGGAGCTTGGCTCCCCAATGATTTGGACTGGTGCCCTTCAGGGGTTACTGGATGGATCATCGGATAACTCTAGGCCAAACTGTATTCTTGCGGAATTTGATCTGCGAGGAAGCTGTACATGGACATACACCGATGCTAACGAACTGGCAGAATCAGCCTCCGCTGATGACGTCCAGAGAAGAATTATTATACACGAACCGTACGATGTGTACCTGCCAGTTGAGCTGCCAGAGCTGCCTCAACCTCGGGGTTACAACCAATTACCAGCATCAGTAGTAATCTCAGTGAGCAGCTTTAATCAACCGTGGGAGAATAAGGAGAGCTTGATTGATGGGAACATAGATACATACTGGCACGTGAAACATCCGTCGGAATCGTCTGTCCACTGGATTACCTTCGACTTTCGTGAACCGGTCACCGTGGAGGGATTAGCTATACTACCGAGGAAAGGTAATATCCAATTCTGGGACCATGACCATGCCGTATTTCAGGGCAACAATAAACTGATAGGTCAGGCTGGCTGGACTAACATAGCCAGGTTGTTTGTTGATAAGACGGCCATCGAAACAAAGGGCTGGGACTGGTTTCGCTATACCCTACCTAACAGTACTGCCTATCGCTATTACCGCATTCTGATTGACGACCCCAAATTTCTATCCATAGCGGAAATAGCATTCAAGGCTAAAGAATGGGAAGCAGCTATTCCCCCAACACAACTAACCATAGCCGAACTGGTTAAGCAAGGAGTCCTTGAAGTAGATTCAACAAAGACAATTCGTTTCAAGAATAGGGACACCGTCATCTCTGGAATCGTTAATATACCATCCGGATGCGTATTAGAGCTTGAGCCAGGCACCAGCCTCAGGTTCACCCATAATGCTGGCATCCTGTCCTACAGCCCGATACACGCCATAGGGACCGCCGAGAAACCTGTTACATTGTCACCAGCCGAGGGAAGCGAAGACTGGCTTGGGGTGGCTGTGGTGAGCGCGAGCGGCACCAGTGAATTTCGTCATGTGAAGATGAACCAGGCGGTCAGTGGTGTCTTTGGAGATGTTCAGTTTACCGGGGGTCTGACCTTCATGAAGACATCGTTGGTTATTACCGATACGGAACTGGTTGACTTTGAGTCTGAGGATGGACTGCACCTGAACAACACCACCTATGATATAACTGGTCTGACCATCAGAAATAGCAGGTCTGACTCGCTGGATTCTGATTGGAGCTACGGCACTATTACCAATTCCACATTCCAGCAAAGTAGAGGTGGCGATGGCGTTGACCTGTGTGGTTCATGGGCTACCATCACCGACTGCATTATGGAAGACAATGGCGACAAGGGCATCTCAATAGGTGAAGGTAGTGTGGCAAATGTTGCGAGAGTCCGTCTTATCAGTAACAGAACTGGTACAGCCATCAAGGACGATTCAATAGTAAGCCTGGTTGATAGCGAGATTACCGGAAACGAGTATGGGGTGCTGCGCTATATCAAGAAGCCCATTTATGTCTACTCCGAATTGCTCATGGAGAACACCCAGGTCAGAGGTAATAAGACGAACATACACGAGGAATCCCCTTCCATCTGGACACGACAATATGATTAGCTATCTTTCCTGAACAGTTCTTGGTGTGGATATTACAAATATATAGGGACTGTTGCCGAAGTGATTCGGCAGGCCGAATAGAAGGTAATGAAGTAAGCCAATGATTTCCTTCGTGGTATAAGCCAGTCTCCCAATGGCGGCAGTTTTATCAGTACGCCGGATAGTTCTCACGATGGGCTCTATTCTGGCTAGTTGCTTTATCGCTCTCTTGATGTTGATTACTGCGGCTGTTAACCAGAGCTGTATTTGTATCTTCCATCTACCCATAAAGCGAGTACGCCTTAGCCCATGTAACTCTTTGGCTAGGGCAAAGACTCCCTCCGCTCTCACTTTTCGCTGCTTGAGCAGTTCCTCTCCCGTGGAACTTGATAACCTTTTCTTAGCTTCCTCAACTAACTTCTGGTCAAAGAAGCGGCTTATGGTGCGATCTTGCCCCATAGGTGTGCATTGTTCCCTGAATTGGCAGCCGAGACAAGACCCTTTGACGACTCGATAGCTAATTCTTCGGGTTGACGCACGCCTCGCAAAGCGCTTCATGAGCAACCCAGAAGGGCATAGGAATAAATCCTGTTCTCTCAAGTAGCGGAAGCGGTCCTTTCCCCCAGATACCTTTCGGCTCTAACGTACGTTCTCTAGGCGGAATAAACGCTATCATGCCAGCACGGTCAATAAGCTCATAGTTTAGCTATTGTGTCATACTTGGCATCGGCTACTACATCTCTCACCGGTAGCCTGGTTAGCTCACTATGATACTCGAGCACCTCCGTTAGCTGGTGTTCATCCGACTTGGCACCTGTGGTAACCATCGCTGTCGTGACGACCTGGTCATTTACGCCCGATACAGCTATATGAGCCTTATAAGCCAGATGCATGTCAAACCCGTGCCGGGAAACCACTGTCGCATCGGGGTCAGTTCAGCTTACCAGTTCGTTATTAGCCTTACGGCGACGGCCATCGGGTCGAGCCTTGCGGTAACGAGGTGGCACTCTGGCATCAGTATCTGAGCACTGAGTAGAAGCTGACGACAGACACGGGACTGACTCTTCTTGAGGGGGAGGAGCATTCTCAGTATATAGCCTGTTAACATACTCACGAATCGATAGCGGTGGTTTAATGCTTTCGTCCCTTTCTCGTAAAGAGTCCATGGAGGCTGCCGCCTGCACCAGAGTGGTGTCTACGTACACCGGCCCCTCAGATAGCAGTCCAGCCTTCTGGCACAGCTCTATGGAGTGTTTGAAGAACTGTTCAAACACCTCCATGCCAAAACGAGCCCTAGCCTTGGAAAGAACACCGTGGCCAGGGATAGCTTCATCCAGGTCATAACTGAGAAACCATCTGTAGGCCATGTTCACTTGAATCTCTCTCATCAAACGGCGTTCCGAGGTTATACCGTAAAGAAAACCGACGAGGAGGGTCTTAAAGAGAACAATTGGGTCTACTGAGGGTTGGCCAGTGTAGCTATAGTGGCGTCGGGCAAGGGGATAAATGAAGGAGAAATCGATGGCTGCAGAGACCTGCCGGAGGAGATGATCTTCAGGCACAAGGCGGTCGAGGGAGAGTTGATAGTAGAGCTTAGGAGAAAACTGGTGTTTTCCTATCATAGACTGCTTCCTCCTTGGTGGGGGTTAGACAGCCCACTTCAATCATACCACCTATCATACCTAGGGTCGAGTTCGGCAACAGTCCCAGCAAAAATGAGACAATCCGGCCATTGTAAATAATGGACACTTTAAAGGCCATGCCCCTGCTCCCTGGCATTTCTATTGTAATCTTTTGTTACCTCTTATGTCCTGCTTTTGACCTCTTGTCCTGACCCGATGCCTAAGCTATAATTTATCGATTATGAAAGCGCAGTATCACGTTCTCTCAGGTGGCATAGCTGCCTCTTTGCTTATCCCTGTGCTTGGCGTCAACAGTGCTGTCTTTTTTGCATCCTCAATTCTAATTGATGGCGACCACTATATTGATTACGTGTTTCGTAATGGTTTCAAGGACTTCAGTGTCAAGCGTATGTTTACTTTTCATGATAGGCTTTTTGATGTAGGGGGCAGAAAGAATTTCCTGGGGCTTAACATCTTTCACACTGTTGAATTTCTACTACTGGAATACGCTGCTAGCACATTGACCGACTGGATGTGGCTCAGGGCAGCACTGTGGGGCATACTTTTTCATATGGCCGTAGATCTGATTTATTTGTATCGATTAGGCAGATTGTTTCGGAGGGCGCTCTCGGTATTTGAATATATAGTCAGATGGCGGCGTATGAAACGCCGTGGTTTACAACCCGAGCAACCTTATCACCTAGCCCTTCAGCAAATGTCACTGCGCATTGACCCTCCGAAGAAGCAGGCAAGGTAGACAAATCAGCAGAATCAGCAGGTTGCCCATAAATAAAATCCAGATTATCTGCAACAGAGATTGGTGCACTAGAACGATTGCCACCACTTCGGCAATCGTGATAAGGTCTGCCAGAAGCATCATCCACAGGTTACGTACTGCCAAGCTATAGTGTATCAGCACAACATCAAGGGAAAAAAATAGCATCGCTGCTGTATAAAGCCCAATTAGCTTCACTGATTCCAGGTAAGTTTCACCGAAGAAAAGGGTGATCAATATCTTCGGAAAGAGCCAGCAAACTAGGACTACGCAGGCAGAAAGCAAGAAGGCAAGGAAGAGGCTCCAGAGCAATATACGTCTGGAATCACGTCTTAGTGCGTGGCTCTCCGTTGCCTTGGGTAAAAGGATGAAAGACACGGCCATTGGGAGAAAGAAAACTACCTTGCCTATGGTAGCTGCCGCATTGTAAAATCCCGCCTCCTCGCCACCGAAAAAGTGGGTAACCAGCATTACATCCACGCTTGCAGGCATGGAAAGGAACACAGCCAGTATCAGTGTCGGTAGGATGACCGGCCCCATCTTAAAGCTGTACGAGCCGTCTTTACTGGTGCTGGCTAGCTTTTCTCTCACCAGAAACAGTCCAGCTACAGTAGCGATAGCTGTAGAGCCCAACAAGGCAGCCACTGCACCTGAGAGATTCCATCCTATCAAGACAAAGACTACGGCCAGAACCAGCTTCATTCCTTGGGATGTCAAGTAACCAATGATGCCAAGCTGCCGGAATTTCTGGATTCCTTGTTGTAGCCCCAATACTATATCAAGTGCCAAAGCGGTGAACAGGGAAAAGGCGAGTATGATAATGGGAGTGTTATAGGTAAGGTGGAAGAAACTCGAGATAGGCTTGGCAGCGATAATAAGAACAATTGCAGGCAATATGCAAATCAAACTGATCTTGATTGCTAGCTTGATAAACGCACTTACTGCCGCAGACTCACCAGCTTTCGCCTTTAGTTCCGCAACGTTAGTGGCGATAGCACCTCTAAGAGCTTGGCCAACGAGACAGGCGATATAGAAAATGGCGAACAAAGCCCCAAGAAGGCCAAATGTTTCCGGCCCAAGGAAACGTCCCATAAATACTAAATAAAGATACCCGAAACCGTAGCCAGTAACCGTCATTGCTAATAGGAATCCTGTTTGGGAGACAAGGCTCTCTTTGGAGATATAAGTTCTCGGTTTTACCATGGTAGATAAAAATTAAGCTCCTTCATTTATTCAGAAGGTAGGTATTATTACTGACCTTTATGAGTTTAGCGTTATCCACCGGTTCCGCAGTGTAAACGATGGTTATCCCTCTTTCCTCTAGCCACGAGGTATCTTTGGCTCCACCCTCCAGAAATTCCATAGCTGAGCGACCCATGGCATGAAAATTTGGTGATATCTCTGCGGTGTAAGCGAATTTCCCACTAATCGCGGCAAAGGCCCAAGCCTGATGCGTGTCGAGGATACCAATTTGGTATTTTTGTGGTACGTATTTGTTTACCCAAAGAAAATCCTGGTAAGCCCTATCATCAATCACGTGATAATATGGTTCCGATAAGTGGCTGTTGAGGCTCATCACAAAACTAATAATCACTAAAACGCTGACCACAGTATAGCTGACAATATTGGCGATTTTGGGACAATTTTTCAGTGATATCATAATCCATCCCCAGATTTCTTTTAGTGCTATTGCCCCCAGCAGGGCCATCAAAACATACAGGTAAAGCCAG
The DNA here is from genome assembly GCA_964403625.1 of uncultured Dehalococcoidales bacterium. Taxonomy (GTDB): domain Bacteria; phylum Chloroflexota; class Dehalococcoidia; order Dehalococcoidales; family UBA2162; genus CAYOHA01. The sequence continues at coordinate 9,391 of CAYOHA010000038.1, forward strand.
CCGCGTTCATATAGAATATCAAGGCCGACATAGAACCAAGCATAGATTTGCAGAAAAGCAAGCAGGCTTATGGCCAGTATAACTAAAGCCAGATAGTCACGCTTTTTATAGATTATGGTTAAAGCTCCAAGGACAAACAAAGCCGCTGGTATATACCCGTATTTGGGCAATGCATCCTGAATAGGTGGCAGTTGCAAGTGGAGCTCAGGGCTTATAGTCTCACTAACCACAAAATCAACCCAGGTAGGCGCCCACACTAACATCAGGATATAGATAGGTATTATGGAAGTTAACAGTAGAATCGTATAGCGCATCCTTTTTCTGGCTTTTTCTTTGTCAAATTGAAGGAAAACCAGATGCACCACTATTATGCCGGTCACTACCACCAATGTTGGCGGATGGATAAAGAGCAATGAGAGCGATATGAGAAATAAAATCACCGATCCTCTCATATCAAGCATAAGCCGGTGCAGTACATATAGTGTCAGGGGAACAAACACGAGACCAAAAGAAACCGGGACGAGAAACGCCGGTCCCAAGAATCTGACGGTAGTGGGAATCAGGCTCACCAAAAATGCTGCCCCAAGTCCAAACCCTCTCCCTTTACCGAAAGCGTAGGCCTGAAAAACAAGCAAGGCGAAAATAATTCCGGGTAAGAAACGGAATAGACTGAGCCATGAAATGTCCGTGACCACTTTAATGACACCGATGAGAAGGTGGTATCCCACCTCAATATCCTCATAAAGGGTTTCTCCAGAGCTGAAAGGGTCAGGATAGGGTATATGTCCGGTTTCTATCAGACTCTGAGCATCCCCATATCGCCACCACTCATCAATGTGAATTGGATAAATGTAGTCGAGGTGGGGAATATAAGCCATAAAAAAGGCAAGCAACAGGATTAGCACCAGCAACAGTCCTTCTATCACACACCTTTGTCGTTCTGATAGAGAATTCATATCATCGCCCGCACCATTATTTATCCTTCAGGCTTTTACATCTAGCCAGAGATATCTGGTCTCACTTGATTTATCATTGCCTTTAATAAGACGGAATTCCACTTTCTGCCTTTCGATAGCTTGTTCTGGGGCAAATCTGATCTCTCGATGCCACGCTTCTTCGGGTTCCAATATTATCAGGAACACCTCATATAATTTGTTTGTTCCCAGCGATACCTCTAGTCGATAGTCGGTTTCCTCATGTTCATGGTTTACAATGCCAACTATCACTGACCCCTCCTCACCAAGTTTAACCTCAAGCGGATAGTTATCAGCCCTGTTATCGATTCCGAGAATATAGAACTCGGTAAAGGGAAGCTTTTCTACGGGTTTTGTTAGCATGTAGCCGAAACCACCAATGCCGGTAACAAAAGCCAAGATAATTGCCGCGATTAGGCTAAGGTACACCCGGTTACTGGTTCGTAAGCCATCCATTAAATGCCATCTCGGTATCTTAAAACTGATACTATACCTCTCGTTGGGGCGATATCGTCCGCGAATGTACCATGTAATCACTGACAGAAATAAAATCAAGATAGAGATTGATACAGTGATGGAATAAAGGCCAATGCCCCAGGGGAAATAATTGAGCATAAGTCCGGTTAGAACCACAATGGTGATAGATAATCCCAGACTTAGCGATAGCCTGTTCACGTAGCTGAGGCTATCTTTTCTAGGAAAGAGTGCGCCAACTACCACATAGCCTAGGAATAGCATAACGAAGGGAATGCCTAGAATCGCTCTAATCCATGACTCATTGCCGGCAAAAACGATTATTAAAAGAGCAACGGTTAAAACATCCAGCGCTATTAAGTCAATCCCGACATATTTTCTATTGATAGGCATCTTTAATTAATGAAAAGAAAAGTTGATATAGTATATTATCGCCATAATTGCCTAATCAAGGTAACATCCAGAATTAAATTTAAAAAATAATTTATGGAACCTCAAAACGCTGATTCTACGGTTCAGTTCGTTTCATCTACATGCCTGATATGCCTATAAATATAAAGGGCCATTAACACCAGAATTACCGCGATAACAAATGGGTCGAAAGGCCGCATGATATTTCGCAGCTTTTCCCAGTTCTCACCCAATATGTAACCTCCGTAAGCCAGACCGGCACTCCAGATGAATGAGCCCAAGAATGTGTAGACCAGGAATTTGATGAAATGCATTCTAGCTATACCGGCGGACAGGCTGATAAAGGTGCGCACCACGGGCAATAGCCTAGAAGTGAAGATTGACCAGCTGCCGCTTCGGTTGAACCAGCGGTCCGCTAGGTTGAGGTCGTGGCGTGATATCAGAATATATTTGCCATATCTCTCCAGAAAGGGACGCCCTCCCCATATGCCCACGCCATAGGCAACGGCCGAGCCAATGGTATTTCCCAAAGCTCCATAAGCACCGGCCACCAAAATAAAAGAGGCAGCCAGGGCCCTTTCTTTAACCAGCATCCAGCCGGCAAGAGGCATAATCAGTTCGCTGGGCAGGGGAATACAGGCACTCTCTATGGCCATGAGCGCCACGACACCAGGCCAGTCCATAAGGTCATAGGTGGTGCTTATAAAAATCAATATTGCCTGTTCTGCAGATGACACTGAGCGAGTGTATCAAACGAGAGATATTAACGTCAAGCTAGATAAACTAATCTAGTAATTTCTCGTAGATACCTTTTCTTCTTAAATAGTGAAATTAGTAAGTTTACAAGCTAGCGGAAATTTTACTTGCTATATGTATTATATTACAAAAGGCCTATTCTTAATATATGGCTCCAGTGTTTTAATAAATCGTGTAACTGAGTATAAATGGGGCGCACTATGTAGCTTACGATTAATTAATTCTATATATTCCCCGATATTTATATGGTTCTCTATTTTTAAGGCAATGATAAATAATTTCGGCCAGCTTACCCATTGTACTTACCAAAGCTTTCATTTTTATTTTTCCGTGGGATACTTGTTTTAAGTAAAAGTCCCTAAAATCATTTTCCGGTGCAGTCCTACTAATGCACCCCAAGCATATCAGAAATAATACTCGACGACCATGCCTACTTCCTTCTTTTCCTTGTTTTGTTCGATATGTGTTACCTGATTGGGTTGATATACTGTATACACCAAAAGCTTTTTTAAGTTTCTTCTTGTTTGGCCAATTATCAATATTCTTAATGATTCCTATAAGAGTAGCTGCAGCGACTTCACCAAGTTGGGGAAATGAATATAGAATTTCACTGTAGGGATGTGTGCTAAGCTGCTCACGAAGCATCGATGTTATTGTATTTCGCCTTTCTAGAAGGTCTATTCTCAGACTACTTAATTCTTTTACTAACCATGCGTAATTGTTTCCTGGAACACCAACGCTCTTTATTGCAAGCCGTGCAATACCTTCCCTATCTTTTTCTTTTAATCTTCTTATATCATTCAGACCATTGCTATTCTGTATCTCTTGAGGAGTAGGATAGTAAGGTAAAACTTTAAGCAGCTTATTGAAATATTTAGCTTCGCCTTCCGGAAAAGTGGCAATTAAGATTTGATGTAGTCTATTAGTGGTTTGGCCGATTAATTTATTGAATTGCCATCTTTGCAGAACTAACGAGTTTAAAAGTGCAGCCTTGGAGCCTAATTCATATCTCATAAGTGAAATGCGAAAGGATAGACCCTGTGTATCTCTTAAATAAAGCAGGTATGCAGTTGAAATTGAATCAATAACATCACTCTTACATTCCTCATCAAGCAATCGTTCCCTTGCCGCTTTTATTCCCTTGGTCTCTAAATAATAAACATCGTAACCTTTCGATATCAAATAGAATACTATAGGCTCTGAATAGTGACCGCCGGTATGATCCACTGCGATAACTACTTCCGAAGGATCGTCTATTTCTGCTTGAATAGCTGTATTAAGATATTCAAAGCTTTCATATTGATTTTTTATGTTCAGCGGTATCAGTTCTTTCCATGGTGTGTTAGGTTCTTCAAACAATTTTACGGGTATAATTGCGGCCTTATGTTCTTTTGCGTGAACATCAATGCCTACATAGAGCTTTCTTTTTAACATTCCTTTTTCTTTTGAGGGAGCAGGCAATTTGTATCTTTTAACCACGATGGCATCAGAGCTTCTATACTTATCGGATAAACCCAGTAGCAAGATTGGTTTTTACTGATACAATATTTTGACCACTATATGCATTGGCCTTGTAATCTGTGACTAGATTAGTCACTTATGATAACCGACCATTGACGAGTTTGGCCTAAGCCTGCCCCCTGCAAAAATGATACTTATATTCTGTAGACTTATAGTCTACATCCAACTATCTTTAATGTCAAGAACCATAACTAATTCAAATGAAGGCCATACAGCAAAAATTCGGGGAAAGAGTGAGAAAATTAAGGCTTGAAAGACATTTATCCCAAGAAGCACTAGCCTTCGACTCCGGAATGCACCGTACATACCTTAGCGGAATTGAACGAGGAGAACGAAATCCATCATTAAAAAACATCTCAAGAATTGCTGATGCATTGGGGATAACATTATCCGATTTGTTCCGATTTGATAATAAAAAGTAATTTTAAAAGCCCTACTTGATTAATGCTTTTGAGTTCACTACGGATCTTTTATTGTTACCTCCGTACGGTAGAGTACCCCCTTAACAATCACTATATGGAAGTATACGAATATAGATAGCTTTTACCTGAAACGTGAAGCAAAGGTAACTTTTGCTTGGAAAGTGTGATTCGCAAAATAAAAAAGGGCTGGACATCCCGATACCTGGTATATCCAGCCCTTTTGAGTTCTGTTAGGCTATGTCGGAGACCTAACTCTTGCCGATTCTAAACATTTTTGTGCCACAGGTCGGGCATACGCCCTGGGTTGCTGGCTTGCCGTTTTTCATGGTGACGCTTTTGGCATCTTTCATTTCCTTTTTGGCACGGCATTTCACGCAGTATGCTTGCATCTATTGTCCTCCTTGCTATATTTGTATTGAGACTAAACCATCTGTGAGGTAGAAGTCAATAGTTAGGCTAAGACAAAAAGAGCCTCTTTCCCCGAGCCCTGAATTGCCGTCAGAGGGAGTTCTCGGGGAGAAACCCACACCTGTTACGTCTAACAGCGGCAGCCGCGGTGGTATCACTAACCGCTACTTGCGTTTTAGATACGATTTCGGCTGTTAGCCGAACAGTTAGCGGCCGGGTGTTAGGCTTAACATGTTAGCGCCCTTGTTAGAAGATATTAGCGGTGTTAGAACTAACAGGCAGGCGGATAGATGACACGCCCTTTGATAGTCCGGAGGACTTTATTGAATACTGCCGGGCCATGCTGAGGCAACAATACATACGGCGTTTTTGGGATAGCCAGCTCAAGGGGCGGTGCTGGAGAATAAAAAAAGGATAGCGTTTCGGCTATCCCCTGAAATGGGCACACAAAAAAGGCAAAGCAACCCCTTTATCATCAGAGGCTACTTTGCCTTGATTGTCTTTTTGGTCAAGCGTTCTAGGCTA
>CAYOHA010000039.1:0-14853 GCA_964403625.1 uncultured Dehalococcoidales bacterium
AAATCAGACAACTCCTGGCGGATTGGTACTTGAAAATAGACGATGGAACAGTTATCGATTCATCATCTTATGTGTCTCCCAATAAGGCAAGTCCTTTGGTACCCAGGACGAGAGATGCGTTCGGACTATCGGAGACCTATTTTCCTGAGGCTACTGCTCTTATCCCCGACGAAAACGCACCGGATACAATTGAACAAAGTCCAATAGTTTGGACCAGTGCCGACAGCTGGCTTGAAAAGAATTATCAAACAGACCAGGAACCTGTTTATGATGAAGGGACAGACGTGAAAGGTCCTTTTGCTCTAGGGGTCCTCATTCTTCCTGCCATTCCCGAGGAGGAGGAAAAACAGGCTGAATTCAGGGACACCCGAATCGTTGTCGTTGGCGATTCTGACTTCGCCTCTAGCCAGCATTACTACAATGGCAGCAATGGCGAACTGTTTCTTAATTTAGTCAATTATCTAACATTGGGGAAGGAGCTGATTTCAATAGAAAGAAAGGTCCTTCCCTTCCGCAGACTAGTTATCGGTCCAGAAGAGACAAGCTTCATACAAATTTCCAGTATTGGTCTGCTTCCGCTATTAATATTGATAGGCGGAGGTATCATCTGGTGGCGAAGAAGGTAAAGATATAAAGGTATCTTCGAGGGAGGATATCACTTGAGACTCCAGAACATACTTATTCTGCTGATTATTCTCTTTGTTATTGGGGGAGGGTATTACTTTTATAATGCTCCCAAAGCCCTGGAAACACCAGAGGCACAGATTTTCGTCTGGCAGATTGAAATGGAGGACATACAGCACATTGAAATAAGTCTTCCCCGTGAGTTCAAGAGTCAGAAGTTTATTAAAATAGAAGAAGAAGATAAATTCCCCTGGTACTTTGATGACGCCGAGAGGTCTCCTGTAGATACAGAACGGTGGGGAGGAGGAATACCGCTTCTCTTAAGCGGCCCAGGAGCTGGCAGAATCATTACCGAAGATGCCTCACCAGAGAAACTAACTGAGTTCGGATTAACTCGACCCAAAATGGAGATAATTCTTACTCTTACAGGCGGGTACCTCATGAATATTATAGTAGGCGATGCAACACCAAATGGCGCCTACTACTATGTACAAGCACCACATACCAACAACGTAGCTCTGGTAGATTACACCTGGTATGATGTTCTTGAAAGACTAGTCCTGGAACCACCCTACGCTTCTCAGGCTGAATAGGCAATAAAATCCACACTCGGAGTATCGCAAAGCTAGACCTTTTCTCTACCTCACTGAAGAAGGTATTTACGCCATTCTTTTCGAATCTGGGAGTAATGGACTGGAATGTAGAAAAGGCCTGTAGTTCGTGGTTGGGAGGGCTCATGGATTAATTTCATACCCGCTTCCTGCGGAGTTCTCCCGGCTTTACGGCGATTGCAGGGCACACAGGCACTGACAATATTTTCCCACGAATGCTGTCCATCCCGGTAGCGAGGAATGACGTGGTCTAAGGTAAGGTGATGGGTTTCCTTACCACAATACTGGCAGGTATAATGGTCACGTTTAAACACTTCCAGCCGGGTCAGTTTTCTATCAGAGCATCTTGGACGTCTAACAATTGAAGCCAGCCGGATTACCGAAGGTACCGGAAAATCGTAGTTGACCGAGTGAATAAAGCCCGAGCCATTTTCTAGCATTTCAGCTTTACTCTGATAGATTAAGACCACTGCCCGCCGAACTCGACAAATACTAAGTGGTTCATAGGTTTGATTCAACACCAGAACAGGAAGATTTATCATCATTGAGCTTTCTTTCGATACCAGACTTTGCTTATTTTACTAAAAAGCTTCAAGCTATGCAAGCTTTCATTTCCACTTCTTAACTCAAGCGCCCCTTCTAACCGCGGCGAGGTACTCTCTTCTGATTATCCCAATCTGGAACGTAGTTAGGAGCTTCAATATGAAAGATTTCACTTATGAAAGGGTCTATAAACCTTGAAAGTATCGGACTGTCTAACTCATCTGTCGAGCAATTGGTGGTGATTACCGTTGGCAACTGGGCATTATAGCGATAGTTTATCACCTGGTAGAGTTTTTCCTTCGCCCAGGGCGTGGTTGTCTGCTTGCCAAAGTCATCAAGCACCAAAAGTGGGGCGTTTTTCACACTCTCAAAGAGCTGGTCATAAGATATCTTGCTCTCCGGGCTGAAGGTAGAACGCAAATGGTCAAGAAAATCTGGCACTACTATAAACAGGGCTGGTTTCTTATTTTGATATTGGTAGTTAACAATAGCCGCTGCCAGGTGGGTCTTGCCACAGCCATTATCCCCCTGAAACACCAGCCAGCCGTGTGGCGCCTCGGCATAGGCATAGGCACGAATGAATGCACTTTCCAAATTCTCACGCTGCTTTGGTGTCAATTCATCTCGCATCTTAAAAGTATCGAAGGTCATATTTTTCTGTAATTTAAAATGAGGAGCCCAACCGTAGGTTGATAAGGCTGAAGCTTTTTCATTAAAAGCACATAATTCATAAGGGTTAGAAGCAGCCAAGCGAACGCGAACCCTCTCTTCAAGCTCGTCAATAGAAACAATAGATACGATTACTGTAGGTAGTTGGTTACTATAGCGGTAATTCAACAACTGCTCCAGCTTTTCCTTAGCCCAGGGAGTACTGGACTGAGCACCTAAATCATCCAGAATCAACAAAGGAGTATTACGTACCTGCTCAAATAGCTCATCATAAGGCATATCACTATTCGGGTTGAAACTGGACCGCAGATGGTCAAGAAGGTCGGGAGTAGTAATATAGAAAACGGGGTGATTGTTTTCGATACAGTGGTTAGCGATAGCCACTGCCAGATGAGTCTTACCACAACCACTTGGCCCGGTCAGGACTAACCATCCTTTAGGCTCATCAGCGAATGCCTTGGCTGCCTGATAAGCGCGAGCGAATTGCTCTTGACTAATAGGATCTTCACTTTTACCCCGGGGAAGAAGGTTACCGAAATTGAGACGAGTTAGCAAGCCCAGGTTGCTATATCGCTGTAAATGAGACTTACGCTCAGTATCTGATATCTGCTTGGCGCATTGACAGGGTACAACCTGGCTGTAGTCCGGCTTCCCTGAAGCTAAAAGAGGGTGAACAAACTTCGCTCCTTTGCAGATAGGGCAGACTACTTCCGTTGAAACCTCTTCGTCTTCAGCGCTTGATGATATGCCCATATTTTTGTTTGGTGTATTTGTCCGAACCTGTTTTAGTATCTCTTTGATATGTTCCATCACCCTTGCCTTCTGCTGCCCAGCGTTCTAAAATCCGGTCAATATACCGCCAGCTCCGTTTGTTCAGGCTAACTGCCTCTTTAATAGCGTCTCTAATCCATATCTCAGGGTAAAGCTTCTCCGCCTCTTTTAACGAGTCAGCAATCAGTGGTGTTAGCATGCCAATATTCTGTTCATAAAGTGTAAAGATATCAGGTAATGGCTCAGTATCAACATCAGCTAAAGTTTGTTTTCCAGCCTTTAATCCAGCTAGAGCGAGCTCACCATTCTGAATTTTAGCCACAACCCGCCTGTCAGATTCAGTATTAAGAAAATAGGCGTCCTCTCTCATTCCACTCACGTCAACCACCAAATGGAGAATTGTCCTCCTATTAATAGCCATCTCCAAAGCGTCCCTCAGCACTTCCTCGGCCGGCTTTCCCCCTTCTCCAAGATTACCTATCAAGCTTTTATCAGTCAATAGTTCACGATAAGTAACAAAACGGGGATAGCCACGCTTACTATAAATCAACCAAAAAATATAAAGGGTTGTCTTTAACTCAGAAACATCGCTAATCTGCGGCATCAAACTACTAAAGAAAAGGTTGGGTATGGGAGTAAATCGCATTTTAGCCGGAAATCCGTTGAACTGCTTCATAACAGACTCGGTTCTTGATTTGCGATATTTTCAAACTTGGCTAATCTGGGAACGAAACGTAAAGCTATCTGCCCGGTAGGGCCGTTACGATGTTTGGCAACTATTATATCGGCGATGCCCTCCGGATAGTCTCTATCAGGAAATTGACTTTCCCACTCTTCCTTTTTGTAGTAATATTCGTCCCGGTAAATAAAGACAACCACATCAGCATCCTGTTCGATACTACCACTGTCACGCAGGTCCGATAACTGGGGTTTATGGGAGGCTCTCCATTCCGAAGCCCGGCTGAGCTGTGATACCGCAACCAAAGGTACATTCAACTCTCTGGCCAGTGCCTTGAGAGAACGAGAAATGAAACTAATCTCCTGAACCCTGTCTCTAATTTGTCCATCCACCAGCCCGAGATGGTCAACAATAACAAGGTCAAGACCATGTTCATAGAATAACCGGCGGGCTTTGCTTCGCATTTCCCCTATTCGAAGACGGGGAGAATCATCAATATAGATTGGAGCCTCAGAAAGAATACCGGTGGCATCCATAATTCTCTTCTCCTCCGCTTCCGTATGTAAACCAAGGCGAACATGACTCAGACTGACCCCCGCTTCACTGGCCAAGAAGCGTAGGACCAGTGGTTCTCGTGCCATTTCCAGACTGAATAAAGCTACGCAGGCTTTCTGTTCCACAGCAGCATTACGGGCGATATTGAGGATGAGGCTGGTCTTTCCCATACTCGGTCTACCAGCAACAATGATAAGGTCAGACCGTTCGAAGCCACCCAGAAATTCATCCAGACCTGTAAAATTCGATAATACATGATTGACTGGTCCGGTATAGCCTTCCTCAGGAGAAACAGTAGTCTCAAAGTACTTGTCCAGTACCTGACGGATATGAATGAAATCTCCAGGAGTCTGTCCATGGTGTAGATTGAACAGGATATCCTCTGCCTTATTCAGGCTATTTTCAACGTCGGGATTCGCTTCATAACCAATAGCTTCAATTCGTTTAGCAGCCTCAATCAAATGGCGGCTGATTGCCAGACGTTGAACAATCTGCGCGTAATGCTCAACATCAAGCGATGTAGGCACTATGGATACCAGATGACTTAAATAGGCAGCCCCACCACAATCATCTAACTTTCCCTGCCTGTCCAGTTCTTGAGCAACTGTAATTTGGTTTATCGACTCATCACGCTTACTTAGCGCCAGACATGCTGCATACAGCCATTGATTTCGCTCGTTATAGAAGTAATCTGCCTCAGGTAGTAAAGGGGTTATTTTAAATATAGCGGCACTATCTATTAATAGCGAACCAAGTGTTGATTCTTCAGCATCAGTATCATACGGCGGCAACTTTTCCATACTATCCCAGCTTGTCTCCTTTCAATTCAGGTAGCCTATATTATTTCTCAGTGCTTTTCTCAATTATGGTTACTTTTATATTAGGTACGATATCCTTAGCTAGCTTGATACCCACCTCATAGCTACCAAGTTGATGAATCGGTTCATCCAGCTTGATCTTTCTCTTATCAACCGCCAGTCCGGTACTTTTTTCTAGTTCAGTAGCTATATCGACAGCCGTAATCGAGCCGTATAACCGTTCCTTACCTCCACTCCGGGCTTCGATAAAGATTTCTCTACCATCCAAAGACTCAGCCATCTCAAGTAATTCGGTTTCTGTTTTAGCCTCATCGTGGACTCTCGATTCAAGTTTCACCTTAATGGCATTTATAGACTCATAGGTAGCCAGCACAGCTAGCTTACGAGGAATGAGATAGTTCCTGCCATAACCATTAGTAACCTCTTTGACCTCACCAGCTCTAGCTACATTTGGTACATCCTCAAGAAAAATTACCTTCATAAGCCTCCCCTTCTTTTACCATAATTATACACCAGTGTGAAGTGTAGTTGTTAAAAAAAACGAGTGTTTTTATTAAAAACTTCTATGGTCTCACTCAAGGTAAATCTTTAACAGTTTAACACCAAATCAACGCCATATTTCGCTGAAAATCATACGCTTATAATCCCGCTGTCGGTTGACAAGTCATTTCATCTTAGCTTATACTAAAAACTTGGTGATGAGAAAGTCTTGTTCTGCTAAAGCTTTGCTCTAATAGAAACAGGACTTTTTTTATGTCTGAAAAAGCCAGGACAAGAGTCCCAGAAATATGTAAATAGATCCGTAAGGACTTGATATAAAAGGAGGAGCTAGTATGGAGCTAAGCAGAAGAGAGTTCCTTAAGTTTGGCGGGGCAGGGATTGGAGCCTTGCTTCTATTAAAAGGGGTAAGCTCTTTAAGTAGCAAGAACGCCTCTGCAAAAGCCATCCCTCTTAAAAAACGTGTCGGTGAGACAGTTTCTATTTGCGCCTATTGTGCCGGTGGTTGTGGCATTCTTGTAGCCGCTGAAGGTGACAATCTAATCAGCATCGAAGGCTATGCTGACCATCCCATCAACCGTGGTGCTCTCTGTTCTAAAGCACAGTCCCTATACCAGATAAGGACAGTAGATGGTAAAATAAATCCCCGTCGTCTCACGAAAGTCCTTTATCGCGCCCCTAATAGTACTGCATGGGAAGAAAAAACCTGGGACTGGGCACTGGACGAGATTGCAAAAAGAATAAAAAGGACCAGGGATGAAAACTGGATCGAAAAAGATAAGGACGGAAACCTGGTCAACCGCACTGAAGCCATTGCTCAGCTCGGCGGATCAGCTCACGATAACGAAGAATGCTATCTCATCTCTAAAATGAACCGTGCCCTTGGCCTAGTATACACTGAGACTCAAGCCCGTATATGACATTCCGCCACTGTCGCCGGTCTGGCGGAAAGTTTCGGTCGCGGTGCGATGACCAATCACTGGACAGATATCGCCAATGCTGATGTCATCCTAATAATGGGCTCTAACGCTGCTGAGAACCATCCCATCTCTTTCCACTGGGTAACTGAAGCAATGAATAAAGGAGCCACACTGATTCATGTTGACCCACGTTTTACTCGCACCTCTGCTAAAGCCCATATCTGGGCTCCAATAAGGTCTGGCACTGATATTGCCTTCCTCGGGGGGATGATAAAGTTCATCGTTGAAGATATCGAAAAGAACCCACAAAACTATAATATGGAATATCTCAAGGAATACACTAACGCTGGCTGGCTCATCAATCCAGCCTTTAGTTTTAGTGATGGAATCTTCAACGGTTACGACGCCACCGCTAGAGCCTACAAGGATAAATCAAGCTGGCAATACCAGCTTGATGAAAATGGAATTCCTAAACAGGATAAGACCTTTAAGGACTCCAACTGTGTTTTTCAGCTTTTAAAGAAGCATTACTCTCGATATGAACCGGACATCGTCTCCCGCATAACAGGCACACCTAAAGACAAGCTGCTTAATATTTACCAGACCTTTGCCTCTACGGGGAAACCCGACCGCGCAGGCAATATTATGTATGCTATGGGGACTACCCAGCATACTGTTGGCAGCCAGAACGTAAGGGCATATTCAGTCATCCAGCTTCTGCTTGCCAATGTAGGGATCGCCGGTGGCGGCATCAATGCCCTGCGTGGTGAATCCAATGTACAGACTGCGACTGACCATGCATTACTGTTCCAGTACTTACCGGGATACCTGCCCATCCCCAGTACGGCGTACCCCACCCTGGCTAAATATCTCGAAGCAATCACCCCTAAAACCAGTGATCCTCGGAGCGGTAACTGGAAGCAACACCAGCCCAAGTATGCAGTAAGTCTACTCAAAGCCTGGTTTGGTGACGCCGCTACCGCGGAAAACGAGTTTGGTTATCAATACCTGCCTAAAATCCAGGCTGGAGGTAACTACTCCTTTATACCCCTCTTCGAAGCTATGGATAAGGGTACCATCAAAGGCTTATGTGTCTGGGGCACAAACCCGGCTGTAGGCGGACCAAACTCTAACGCCATAAGGCAAGCATTAGAGAAGCTCGATTGGCTGGTAGCGGCTGATCTTTGGGAAACTGAGACAGCTGCCTTCTGGAAAAGGCCGGGAGTTGATTCCAAGTCAATCAAGACCGAGGTTTTTCTGTTGCCAGCCTGTGCCTCCTACGAGAAAGAAGGTAGTGTTACCAATAGCGGGCGCTGGGCGCAGTGGCGATACAAGGCAATCGACCCGCCAGGAGAAGCCGAAGATGATTTATTAATAGTTACCAATCTGATGAATAAAATAAGAGCGCTATACACCAACCAGAGTGGAGCCAATGCTGAGGCTATTACTAAACTCACCTGGGATTATGGCGAACACCCTGACCCAAACCAGGTAGCCAAGGAAATAAATGGCTATGACCTGACGACCGGGAAACTGGCTACTAATTTTATTGCTACACTCAAGGATGATGGGAGTACATCCTGTGGTAACTGGCTGTTTTGCGGCAGTTACAATGAGACCGGCAATTTGATGGCCCGCCGCGACCCGAAAGACAACTCCACAATCGGACTTTACTCCAACTGGGCATGGTGCTGGCCGGTGAACCGACGGATTATTTATAATCGTGCTTCGGTAGACCTTAATGGTATCCCCTTTGACCCGAAACGGGCAGTTGTGAAATGGGATCCCGAAGCAAAAAAGTGGAGCGGTGATGTTATTGACGGCTTTGGTGCCAAGAATGCAGCCGAAGTTTACCCCTTTATTATGCTGCCGGAAGGTGTGGGCAGGCTCTTCGGTATGGGCATGGCTGACGGCCCATTCCCCGAGCATTACGAACCGTGGGAAAGCCCAGTAAAGAATATGCTCTCAAAGACCGAACTGAATCCAGCGGTCAAGATATTCCGTCCGCAAGAACAGGGTGCACCCGATAAATACCCCTATGTTGGTACAACCTACCGGGTCAGCGAGCACTGGCAAGCCGGCGCAATGACACGAAATCTGCCCTGGCTTGTGGAGTTGATGCCGGAAATGTTTATTGAAATAAGTGAAGAACTGGCTGAAGAGAAACATATCAGGAATGGAGAACAAGTAATTGTGGATTCAGCTAGGGGGCAGGTAAGCGGAGTAGCTATTGTTACCAAACGCCTGAAACCACTACAGATTAACGGCCAAGTGGTGCATGAGGTAGGCATTCCCTGGCACTGGGGCTATATGGGATTATCCACCGGTGATAGTGGTAATCTATTGACGCCCTACATCGGAGATGCCAATACCACCATACCCGAATACAAGGCTTTTCTGGTCAATATAAGGAAAGTATAAGATGATAAGTTAAATTTCGGTACAACACCAACATTTTGACGGACGTCATATTCCCCAGTAGGGTGTTAAGCCGTCGGTGGAGGTAAGAATAAAGATAGAAAAAGAAGGGGGTGAAATCAATGGAAACGACACTTGCTATCTTAATGGTACTTGGGATCTTCATTGCCATCCCTGCTGTGATCGGTCTTGCCATAGTTGGGGTATATATCCTGAGAGCTCGCCAGGCTAAGAGAGAAGTACCTAAAAGGCTTGAATTACTAGGCAATCGAACTCTGCGATTGTTAATACTGATTTTCCTCTGTTTGTACTACCCGATTCTCTATTATTTCGGCGAACTGGTAGACAAATTTGGATGGGAAGCATTACGCTGGGATTTCTTTTACACAGTACATGACATTCACCGCGTTGTTTTTTTAATACCGGTACTTTTCGCTGCCTATTATTTCAGGATTAAAGGTGCCATAATCACTACGATATTTGCTTTCGCCGTGTTTTTACCCCGCGGGCTTCTTTTATCCCAATATCCTGATCCAACAAGTAGAATGATAGTTTTTATTATATTCGCCCTATTAGTTGGAATATTTGTAGGAGCCTTGAGTAATAAGATAGAACGACTACAGAAACTAATAGACTCTAATAAAAAATGATAGACAAGCACATGTCAGAGGAGGTAAAAGATGCCCAAAGCCAGGCTGATCGATGTTTCAAAATGTATGGCTTGTCGGGCTTGCCAGGTCGCCTGCAAGCAGTGGAATGAACTGCCGGCAGAACACACTACCCAACAAGGCACTTATGAAAATCCTCCTGAACTATCTGGAACCACATGGATAAAAGTGGAATTCAGAGAGCGCCCCGGAGAATGGCTGTTCCGGGCTCATACCTGTATGCACTGCACCGATGCCAGTTGTGAAAAGGTATGTCCTACCGGGGCAATATCTCATCAGGGTGAGGTTGTAATTATCGACCAGGAATGGTGTATCGGCTGTGGCTACTGTGTACAGGCCTGTCCGTTCCATGTCCCACATAAAGATGAAGAAGTAGGAACGGCTCGAAAATGTCATTTCTGCATTGACCGCATAACCAATGGCTTGGCACCAGCCTGTGCCACAACCTGCCCGCCAGGCGCTATACGATTCGGTGAAAGAGCGGACTTACTGGCAACTGGCCAGAGCAGGGTTCAGACACTACGTTCTAACGGTTCTCCTAATGCCACTCTCTATGGTGAATATGAAATGGGAGGGCTGAATACCCTGTATGTTTTGACTGACAAGCCTTCAGCTTTTGGCCTGCCGGAAGCACCAGAATTAGCCACCAGTACCGCCTGGGCTAAGTGGTTAAGCGGTGCTATCGCTGCCGGGGTAATAGCTGCCTTGCCTTTCTGGCTTTTATTCAAGCGGAGAAAAAAGATTGAAGCAGAACAGGAATCCACGGTAGAAGGAGGTACGAGATAATGGCCTGGAGTGCACCGATCTGGATTTACCTGTGGATGGCTGGTATGGCTGGAGGTGCCTATCTTGCTGCTTTTCTGACTGAGCGCTTTACGGGAGTGGCAGATAGAAAACTGCTCCGGCTGGCAACTTACGTGGGTGTCCCTCTGGCGGTAATTGGTGTATTACTTCTGGTGGTAGACCTGGGTCAGCCGATCCGTTTCTGGCACTTGTTTACTCAGTTTAAGGTAATTTCGCCAATGTCAATGGGTACCTGGGTCTTACTTTTCTGGGTAGCCATCGCTATCATCATGATTATTCTGTGGTGGGTTGAGAAACATCTTAACAACGAGTTAGCCCGTTCTCTAAGGCGTACTATTGAACGCCTAGCCTGGGTTGATCTTATCTTTTCCGTACTGCTTATAGCCTATACCGGTGTACTTTTAGCTGTCAGCAATCAGCCTTTATGGGTAAGCACGGTGCTATTACCTTCCCTGTTTGTTGTCTCGGCTGTCTCTACAGGGATAGCACTACTAATCCTTGCTGCCATCGTTTCGAATGTAGTAAGCAAAGGGAGCCTTGTTGAACTGAGAATGGCTCTAAACCAGCTTTTTGGCACCACCGACTGGAAAATCCCCAATAAAATAGTGGAACGTCTGGCTGAAGCGGATGTTGTCGTAATTATTATCGAGTTGGTAGTACTGGTCGGGTATTCAATCTGGCTGGCCGTTTCTTCTACGGCTGGCTCGGGTGAGGCACTCGGACTGCTTACAAAAGGAGTATTAGCCGCACCATTCTGGGCAGGTGTAGTCCTCCTGGCTCTGTTAATCCCGCTTGGACTGGAGATTACCAACTGGGGTAAGGAGATAGGTTCAAAGGTTGTATTGCGTGCTCTTGTAGCCTCCTCAACATGCGTTATACTGGGTGGTCTTGTCCTGAGAGCAGTAATAACTATAGGCGGACAGTTATAGGTTGTGTGAAGGGAGGTCTTGGTGGCGGAAGATAGAGAAAATGATTTTATTGAAAGACTGGAGAAAGAAGGGGGAAAAAGAGGATTACCTTCTAGACTATTAGAATTTTATCATGAATTGTACATGATTCAATCCAGGAGTGAACGAATCATTGGCAAGAAAGACTCCGGTTTGAAGGAAGAAACTATCAATGAGCGGCTGGACAGAGGAACACCGCTCATTAGTTTTGATGAACTAACCCTTGACTGGCCACTGCTGAATGAAATATTCACTCAGGTCACCGCCACCTTTGCCGACTATCTTGACCTTTTTAACGAGCTTCCTGACAATTTAAGCCAGCCGGTACTCCCTATCTCGATCTCCAAGAGAGCAGTGAAAGCATGGTTCAAGAAGGCCAGTCTGCCTTCAACAGAAGTATTGGGTAATGCCGAATATCTTCTACTTGAGGCTATCATTCACTCAACCCTTAAGCCCTTTTTGGTCAGCCACGCAAAAGCTTTTATTAACCTGGTGAATCAGGAACGCTGGCGGCGTGAGTACTGCCCGGTATGTGGCGGAAAGCCCGATTTCGCTTTTCTGGATAAAGAACGCGGAGCACGATGGTTGTTGTGTTCTCGCTGTGATACCGAGTGGCTTTTTCAACGCTTGCAGTGTCCATACTGCAGCACCCATAATCAGAAAGACCTTTCTTACTTCACTGACGATGAAGGAATCTACCGTCTCTATGTATGTGAACAATGTCATAAATACATCAAAGCTATTGATTTAAGGTGTACTAAAGTAGAGCTGTCGTTGCCACTCGAACGTATACTCACGCTGGATATGGATAAGCAGGCTCAGGAAAAAGGATACCAGTCCGGTCATTCCTAATCACTGCTTAATACCTGATATTTTTCAACTATTGTTAAGACCGCTTTTCTATTGATTGATACTCTACGGATAAATATCTATAATTGACCAAGGTATAACCTTGCTTCGTAAAAATTATCACTCAGGTTAGAATAATGAATTTTCTGGATATGGGTATAGGTGAAATATTACTAATTCTTTTTGTCGCCCTGATAATATTCGGGCCGGGCAAGATACCTGAGATTGCCAGGATGCTGGGAAAAGCAGTAGGTGCCTTGAGAAGAGCGAGCTTTGACCTGACATCTCAAATAAAGAAGGAACTGGAGGAGGAAGAAAAAACTCCTCGCTCGCAGCTAAAAACCAGTAGTAGAGATAAACCGACAAAGCCAGCAGTAACAGAAAAAACGAAACCTGATGACACGAATAAGACTGGCTCAGGAGATCGGTAAAAAAATATGGGCACTGACGAAAAAAAACTCTCTGTCCTCGGGCATCTCGGTGAGTTGCGTAAACGCCTGATC
This sequence comes from uncultured Dehalococcoidales bacterium, assembly GCA_964403625.1. Lineage (GTDB taxonomy): Bacteria > Chloroflexota > Dehalococcoidia > Dehalococcoidales > UBA2162 > CAYOHA01. Next base: position 12,878 of record CAYOHA010000039.1, read on the forward strand.
AGAAGCCTCATCGTATTAATCGTTACCTCGATTCTCTCTTTTATATTTTACAGGCAGATATTCGATATCCTGATATATCCAGCACCCGATGGTATCAATCTCCAGGCAATTAAGGTTACAGAGATGCTCGGCACCACCATGAGAGTAGCCCTGATTTGTGGAATCATTCTAGCTATACCCTACCTGACTTACGAGCTTATTATGTTTGTCGCACCGGCTCTCACCCGTAGAGAAAAAATGTATGTCTACATAATACTTCCCTGGATAGCGTTGATGTTTGCTGGTGGTGTTGTCTTTGCCTATTTTATTCTGATACCCAAGATGTTAGGATTCCTGATTAACTGGGGTAGTGATATAGTAACTGTCCAACCTATGTTCAGCGATTATATCAATATCGTGACCAGGCTATTGCTGGTGGTCGGTCTCATTTTCGAAATGCCGGTATTGACCACTTTTCTTTCCAGGATTGGTGTTATCAAACCAAAGTGGCTTGCCAGCAAGCGTAAGCCAGCCATTATCATTTGTTTTATCGTGGCTGCCATAATTACGCCCACCATTGACCCCATAAATCAATGCCTTGTCGCCATGCCGTTAATCGTTCTCTATGAGATGAGTATCTGGTTATCCAGACTAGTCTATAAAAGAAAAGCTGGTGCGGAAGTCACAGCAGCCTAGCGAGGTATTTATCAAGCAGTATTTTACGCCGTGTCAACGGTGAAAGCGACGACTTCATCTATAGAACCCGCATCACACATCAGCATTACCAGTCTGTCTATGCCAAGCGCAACACCGCCACATTCAGGCAGATGAGTTACTGCCTCAAGGAATTGCCCGGGCATAGATACCCGCTGCCCCTGTTCTTTATAGATTTGCTCTATTGCCTCAAGGAAGCGATTCTCTTGTTCCCGGACATCTCTGAGTTCACTATAAACATTGGCTAACTCAAGTCCACCAATAAAGACCTCAGCCCGCTCGGCAACTTCAGGCACACCTTCTTTGATACGGGCTAACGCCGCCTGAGATGCGGGGTAATCCATTAGCACGGTGGGGCGATCGAAAAGAAAACTGGGAATCACTTTGGTTACGAGATCCGTGTCAAAACGTAAGGAATCTGGTTCAGTGACAGGGTCCCAGCCAGCCGCCTGAATAAAAACATCCCTAACAGTAAGCTTCGGCCAGGGTAAGCTAATATCTATACTCCGCCCACTATATCTGACCGTAGTGTTAAGACCAAGTTTTTTAGCTACTGTCGCCACCAGTTGCTCAATATCCTGGACCATCTTCTTGTAGTCTGCGCCGGTGCGATACCATTCCAGCATAATGAATTCAGGATTGTGCCATTGGCCTCGCTCACCTTTACGGAAACAATGACTCAACTGGAATAATTTATTATATCCCGCAGCCAGCATCCGTTTCATATGGAGTTCGGGAGATGTAGATAGGAACCAGGACTCACTCTGAAAGGGGATTATATACGGCTCCGGAGCAATTATAGAGACACGGATGGGCGTTTCTACCTCAAGGAAGTCCTGTTCTTTGAAGAAGGTACGAATCGATTCGTAGATTAAAGCCCGGCACTCTAAATTGGGTTTTAGTCGGGCTAGCCGCCTGCGCTCATCTTCTGCCATCTTTCACTTCTTGGTACTTACCCGTTCAACGTATGTTCCGGTACGAGTATCTACCTTGAGAATGTCACCCTCTTTGACAAAGGTCGGGACGCCAATAACAAAGCCTGTTTCCAGCGTAGCAGATTTCATTTGCGGAGTAATAGTAGCAGTTTTAGTTGTTAACTCACTCTCTACGACTTTAAGCTCAACAAATGTCGGTAGAGTAATATCAATAGGCCTGTCACCCATCATTAACATGGAAACGACCATGCCCTCTTTGAGAAAATCCTTTCTATTACCGAGTTGTTCCTCGTCAATGAAATGCTGCTCGAAAGTCTCGGTATTCATAAACACATAGTGGTCACCTTC
>CAYOHA010000040.1:0-14812 GCA_964403625.1 uncultured Dehalococcoidales bacterium
AATGCCAGAGACACTGACTCAAAGAGAGAAGCTGAATGCCTGAAACAACAAATTGGCTTTTTGATTACATAAGGCGAGGAAACATTGGTTGAGAGTAGCAAGACCGACGGTAGGGATTGCTATTTGTTATAAGTGAAGAAACGCTACGACGAAATATGGCAGTCAATAATTGAACGTAGACCCTTTGTCTATTAAAACGTGCAAATAGGGTTTCCAGTAATTTTTAATTTAACTCAGATACATTAATTATCCTACCGGCGGTTTGGTATTGGGAGGTGGCGGATTCTTCATACCAAGCCTGAAGGTTTGTCCTGTCTCCTTACGCTTCCAGGCATTTCGAAGATTTAAAGGATGCTCGAGTTTGCTAGCTCCTGGTACCGGACAGTCGCCCACACAGCAACCGCAGAACCAGCATTCATCGGGATACAGTACGATAGGCGCTTTCCCTGACTCTGGACTGGGTACCAGTACACCAGAACGGCACGAATCAACACACATATTACATCCCGTACACAACTCAGTGTTAAATACCACATTCTCGTTTGGCGTCATCGGGTTGGGGACCATATATGCATTATTATACATAGCAATCATCTCCCTCTCCAGTCAATAAATATCGTTATCAATATTTTAGGCCACAATGTTTCCAATAATTATCTTCATATGTGGAGGCGTAGGGCGGCTGAAGCCACCAACGTAAAGGTCTTTCGCCGACTCGGACCTCTCCTTTTTCCAGCTTAATAGTGACAAACTTGCTCCATTCCGGCGGATCCATTTCGGGATAATCCAATCTATTAAAGCCCAAGAGTGTACTGCTTGCCTTTCGGGCTAGAGAAGCATGCATTACCATTTCTCCCACTGTAATGTGATTTAAACATTCCAGAGCACGCGCTAACTCATGCGGATTCCGTGCATAAACACTAGCGGCTTCACTTTCTCTAATGCTTTCAAATAACTCCAGTCCTAATTTCAGTGTTTTTTCACTTTTATATTCACCGCAATAATCCTGCATGACCCGGCACAGTCCTGCCTTCAATTCCTTCCAGCCCATCCCCTTCTCTCGCATTACGGGGGCGTAAATACGGGCTTTCTCCTCCTCCACCTGACTCTGCTCGATATCAGGCATATCGACCGTCGTAGCATATTCGGCGGCTTTTCTGCCTGCATATCTACCGGTACATGCCGCAGCCGAGTGGTCTCCTCCTGGACCCTGCAGACCTGCTGTATACAAACCCTCGAGATTAGTCTTTAGATCCCAGTCACATACCAGTCCACCGCCGCCACCAGTTCGCCATTGACGTACTCCAATTCCCCGCCACCAGGGCTGGAATGTATACTGGTCAGGTGGTAGAACACTCGACTGAGGCATATCCTTATCGGGGTCGAAACCGGCTTTAGTATATACATCATATACACCGTAGCGAGTCCCACCTTCGTTGCCTACCATCAGACCATATATCGCCCGGCGCTCTTTCTCTGGCATGCCGGGTAAATCGGCATAGAGCGGAAGAACAAACTCACCCTTCTTGATACGTTCAGGAAGGTCCCGGATCAGCATTGGTTCACGTAGTTCATAGGGAGAACCACGTACTTGAATAAAGAATTTCTGTCCGGGCGCCAGTTTATACCTCTCCGAAAGCGTTTTCAGCACTTTGCCATCCCGGTCAACCCAGGGTACCTCTTTCCCGTTGGCATCAATTATATTGCAGGCAAACCAGGTATTGTGTGCATTTCCGACGGTATGAGGTATATAACCAAGGCCGCCTGAAGATTGTCCGCTTCCCTCCAGCAGGTTGAACTCCGCCCCGGCCTTCCACGCCATAGCAGAACCATCACCCGTTTGATTAGGTTCGGAAAATGCTCCTCTTAGTTCTGTCGAGAATGTCCAGAGTGTGTTTACTGAGCCCATAGAGAGGAAGGTAGCTTTAGCTCTGAAGATATAGAACTCGCCGGTGCGAGCATTTACGCCGGTCGCGCCAACTACTCTGCCACCCTGTTTACCACCATCGGTCAGCAGGCTTGTAGCCATAACGAAATCGTAGGTTCCAATTCCCAGCCTTTTAACTTCTCCGTACATAGCTGGCTTGATGTTCCCGCCACCAGCAATTCTAATAATATGTTTGTTCTCGTAATCATAGGCGAACATCAATTTGGTCTTGTTGTCTCTGAAATCAGCACCGACAAATTCATCATTCAAATCTCTAACCGGGACTCCCATCTTCTCTACATCCTGCAAAGCGTCCCAACCTTCCTTGCATGTGATATAGCAGGAAATACCATTTCCCAGTTCACCGTAGGAATAACCGCCACAGTGTTCATGTTCTTCCACCATCTCTTCCGGCGTAATCTTACAGCAGGGGTTGGTACAGGCGGCGTGCCAGTGGTCAACGCCAGCTCCACTACAGCCACTACGCCTTATCGGTCCTTTATCAACGACAATCACTTTCGCTCCCCGCCGGGCAGCATTGATAGCCGCATGGCATCCAGCTACACCGCCACCAAGTACTAGAACATCGCAAGTTGCAACATTTTCCCTACCGTAGTGCACCGGATATGGCCACTCAGGGATAGGTACATTTCTCTGAACATATTCAAGCCAGTCAGCCATCTATATCTCCTCCCTTAAAAATAAATAATTAAAACCTGAACCGGAATTTCCCATATCAAGTCGCAATAAGCTAACCTCTTTATGGGAGGCAGTCGCCTTTAATCCCATAAGGCTACTCTGCCTTTCGGCTATTTTTGTTCACCCGGGCTTCAGCCTGCCAGAAATGAGTAGTCATCTTTTGTACCATGGCTTACTCCTCCAATACATCAATGCCGGACTCGGTCTCCCTTATACAGGTGTTTATTAACTATTTCTTCATTGAGTTCTATGCCAAGCCCAGGCTTTATCGGGGGTATAATATACCCTTCCTCCCACTGAATAGGCTCCTTGAGGATTTCGTCATAAAAACCGCCAAATGTTTCTACACTCTCCTGCATTAAAAAGTTGGGACTGCAGACGTCAAGCTGTACATTAGCCATAAATACCACAGGACCAGCATAAAAGTGCGGAGCTATCTGAGCATAATAGGCTTCAGCCATACCAGCAATTTTCTTGGCTTCAAGGAAACCACCTACACTACCAAGAGTAAACTGCAGAATGGAGGCGGATTTATTTTCCAATAATTCCCTGAACTCATACTTTGTGTATAACCTCTCGCCAGTGGCAATAGGGATGGTGGTGTGATGGGCCACACTTGCCATCTCGTTTTTATTCTCCGGAGGGACCGGCTCTTCAAACCATACTGGATCGTATTTTTCCAGCCTTCGGGCTAACCTGATAGCACTGGAGGTGGTCATCTGCCCATGGGTACCAATACAAATGTCACACTTATCACCGACTGCTTCCCGGACGTTCTTGACAACAGCTTCCGCATTCGCCAGTGATTCTAAGGAAAGCTGCTGAGGAGCGTTTACATGGGCAGGTTCAGCAGGATCAAACTTTACGGCGGTAAAACCCATTTTCATGTAATCTAGTGCTCTCTTTGCAGCAAGTTCCGGATTGGTTTGAATCACAAACATATTCTGGTTTGGATTCGTAATTTCCGGATACATATAAGTATAACTTCTTATCTTTTCGTGGTACTTACCACCGAGCAGGTTATAAATAGGCTGGTCCAGGGCTTTTCCAATGATATCCCAGCAGGCCATTTCAAAGCCACTGATTATGCCCATCCGGGCTGCTCCTGGACGAAAAGTGCCGGAATAGATTCTTCTCCAAGTTTGTTCTATCTGAAAAGGATCAGTACCTATTACATATTGTTCGCCGATGGACTTTATCATCTGGACAGTTACCTCTGGTTCAAATCCGATACGGACCGGTTCACCAATACCCTCAATACCATTATCGGTAATTAGTTTCACAAAGGTCCAGACTCTTCCTCCGCGGCCGGGTGGGGGCACTTCTACTAAATATGTCTTCAGATCTACTATTTTCATTTGTTTCTCCTTTAATGCCTTTTTAACTCTGTTCCCTTTTCTTCTGTATCGCTTAAGACCAAACTCTTTCCTATGGCATTATCATCCCGCTATCTACTTGAAGCGTCTGTCCCGTAATATTTCTGGAGACATCCGAGGCTAGGAAAGCGACAGCGTTAGCAATGTCCTCAACTGTTTGAATCCTCCTGAGCGGAAATTCGGGTGCAAAACGTTGGATCATTTCTGGAGAAAGTCCCTTACCACCTCCATGGAATTTGGTTGACACCATGCTTGGGGCTACGCCGTTCACATTAATTCCGTAAGGGCCATATTCCTTTGCGAACCCTCTGGTAATATTTAAAACCGCACCCTTAGCCGCCGCATAAGAAATAGGAAGCCCTATTCTGCTACTAACCGATGAAAAATTGATAATCTTGCCGTACTTACGCTCCATCATACCGGGGAGTACCGCTTTTATACAGTTCATTGTTCCAAAAAGGTTGACACTAATATCTTTCTCCCAATACTCTTCCGCCTGTTCAAGGAAAGTTCCCCCTCCGGAAGCCGAACCAGCAGTGTTTACCAGAATATCTATCTTACCAAACTCCTTCAATACTGACTTTACCGTTTCGACGACTTCAGCTTTTATAGATACATCGGTTTTGAAAGCAAGTGCCTTGCGTCCTAGAGTTATAACCTCATCCGCTGTTTTTTTTGCTCCTTCTAGGTCAATATCACACGAGATAATATTGCATCCCTCTTTCGCCAAAGTTATTGCTACAGCCTTGCCGATACCTATCTGGCTACCTGACCCGGTTATAAGTGCTACCTTGTCAACAAGCCCAAAATCCATTGCTTCCTCCTTTTTTTTACCGTTATATATTTTACGATTATACTTATTTACCTGTTACCTTCTTTATGCCTTTATATACTTATCTTGAAGAAAGACTGCAATTCGAATATCAATGCAGTCTCCCAGCATCTGAAGGCAAGACTACTGACTATTTACCTATGTTGGCACTGTTTTGAACAAGGCACACCGAGATTACAAAGAGGCAATTGTCATACAGGAGTAAAGGTTAGCCTTATACCAATGCAATCTGAACACATAATCTCGCAATTGGAGAGCGTATCATCACCGGAGACTACGTAATGAGCCTCCCATCCACCACTACCTGCCTTGCCTCTGTTCTTCCATACTAGAGCTTTACCACACGGCGTATAGAAGTGACTATGTGTTCGCTTTGTACACTCACATTGTCCGCCAGCTCTTTCCCAGGCCTGCCTGATTACTTCTTCCGAAAAAGCCATTTGCCACCTCCCAGCATGCTATGTAACCTATTGTCTCAAATTTGATGACTAAAAGGATAGATCTTTAATATTTTATAGGAAATTATGGCATTAACGTGAAATCTATGCAATGTTAGACAAGGTGAAATGATGTGTTATCAGTCATATCATTGAACATACTCGGAAATATGACACATTTGTGATAAAACAGTTCTACATATAACTAAAATCATAGTGGGCATTGTCGGCTGATTGTAATATACTAGTGCAAGAAATGGGGGTAGCTATCTGCTAGGATAGATAACCTAAATGAGTTCAGCAGAAAACCAAAAAAGCGTGGTTTCACTTAAACTAGACAACCACATATGGCCAACTAAGGAGGTGATTACCTTGAGATAAGATATCTGAGGGAAAATTTACTAGACTCAAGAAGAAGAAAATGTATATAAGAACTATAAGGAGATTATACAAATGGATTTATCAAGTTTTTCATTAGAAGGAAGAGTAGCTATTGTGACAGGTGCTGGTGGAATAAAGGGGATGGGTAGAGCTACTGCTCTGGTTTTTGCTGGTGCCGGGGCTGATGTTGCCGTATGTGATATAAATGTTAAAGGGGAAACCTTTGACTTAGAAGGCACTGCCGAAGAAGTCCGGAAGCTGGGGAGACGTTCTATAGCCATACAGGCTGATGTTACCAAAGAGAGCGAAATAGCCAATCTTGTCAAGAAGACGGTTCAGGAATTCGGCAAGATTGATATCCTGGCAAATGTAGCCGGTATGATTGTACTTGCCCCGTTAATGGAGACAACTCGTGAACAATGGGACAAGGCGTTTGATGTTAACATAAGAAGTCAGTTCCTTTGTACTCAAGCTGTAGCTAAAGTGATGATGGAGCAAAAGAAGGGTAATATAATCAACTGGAGTTCATTTGCAGCGGTAAAAATCAGCAGTGCATTTGTTTACGGCATTGCAAAGATAGGTGTCCATGCCCTGACAGCCTGGTCAGCCAAAGAGTTAGCGCCATATAATATTCGTGTCAACGCCATTGTCCCTGGTAACGTTGCGACGGATTTACTCCTTCATGGAATAACTAACCTACCTAGACCTCCTGCCCCGACTACCGGGCCGCAGCTTAGCCCTGAGGAGCGAATGAAGGAGATGGGGAGAAGGATACCCGTAGGGAAAATTGCTGAGCCCCGTGAGATCGCTAATGTTGCTCTATTTCTAGCATCAGACGCATCCTGTCAGATTACAGGGCACATTCTTTTTGCTGAAGGTGGTATGAACCTGATGTGATAGAATCCGTTGAGTTAATGCATAAACATTAAGTTATTGAATAAAAATAAATATGGAATTGAATAGTACTCAAACGGAATGTATGCTTTCGTGATAGGTAATATTATAGTTTTTTTAATAGTAATCAATGAGCTTCGAAAATCACTTCCGGAAAAGGAGAAAAATAATGAAGATAACGGAAGTCAAGGTTTCTGTTGTCGAGGTTGAATCGCCTACCAGTGGTACTCGAAGTCGTGTATGGCAACTTATCCTAGTTCAAATCCTTACCGACGAAGGTATAACGGGCAACTTCTTCGGGTGGGGAGATAATCCCTCGGGTCATGTTATGGCTGATACGGTAGCCAAAACGTTCAGGCCGATGCTTATGGGTCAGGACCCATTCGATAGAGAAAGTATCTGGCAGATGATGGTGGGTCGAAGTATCGGTGGCATACCGATGGTTGCCGTAGGTGCGGTGGATCTTTCTTTGTGGGACATCGCCGGTAAGGTCGCAGGAGTACCAGTATACAAACTACTCGGTGGTTACCGGGATAAGGTTCGGGCTTACGCCAGCACTTCACCGCAACAGTCAGCCCAAGCTTGCTACGACTACACCAGAGGGCTAAAAGAGATGGGCTATACAGCCATCAAACTACACGTCTTGGGAGGTCCAAAAGAACATATAGAGGCGTGCCGCGCTGCGCGTGATGCAGTAGGAGATTCGGTCGACCTTATGCTTGATTCTCACTGTCGGTATGACCGCCGGGAAGCCCTCATGGTAGGCAGAGAACTCGAGAAGCTGAGTTTCTACTGGTATGAGGAGCCGCTGCCGAATACTGATGTCGAAGGCTACCGAGAACTCTGTCAGGCTCTGGACATACCAATCGCGGCTACAGAAACTATGTATTTTGCTGACCCTGCCCACTTCACCCCCTATATGGTTAGCCACATTGCCGATATCATACGTCCTGATGCCAAGTACGGTATAACCATGACGAAGAAGATAGCTGATATGTGCGATGCCTTCGGCCTGAAATTCGAGTTGCACGGTTTTGGCTTTACCACCTGCCAGTTTGCCAACCTTAATATAATCGGTTCTTGCAGAAGCTCCGATTTCTTTGAGAAAATGTTGGATGGCATACCATACGATGCGTGTGTCAAAGATACGGTACAGATTGACAAGGAAGGCTTTGTTCACATGCCCACCAAGCCAGGTCTTGGTATTGAACTTGACTTTGACGATATTAAGAAGCGTACTATATTAACTCTTTAAGACTTGCCGGTGAAGCGATTCGTAGGCGAGTGAAAAACAACTCGGGTCACCAGCAGGTCACCAGTAATGGAGACGCGAGGGATGTGGAGTAATTGTTTGGTAACAATTGCTTGTAAAGCTACTTTGTACCAAGGAGTAAGGCCGGATATACTTCTAACGGGTATCCGGCCTTCACTTGTGTGATCTACCGATTTAGTCTCATCTCTATGATAATATTGTTTTCAAAGATGTACTTGTATATGATATAGCCAGTTTAGGGGATGAGAGGATGGACGTCGAAAAGAAAAAAGTATCGGGGTAAGTATTGTCCAGAGGAATTCTTCAATGACGATATAGTATATCTGGTCCTAGGTAGGAGTCCCATAGCCGGTGAATATCGTGGCATCGAAGAATATTACAGGTTCCTTCAGCGACTGAAGGGACTAATTGGTGGTGAGTCCATAATTGAGCCAAGGGTTGTTTTAGCAGACAACAAGTCCTTAGTTGTATATGGTCGTGTCAGAACAAGACGAAAGGTAAAAAGCTACGACAATGACCAAGCCTACTTATTTCGGTTAGGTAATGATGGGAAGGTTATCGAGGGAAGAGTAATTCCGGTGGACTTATATGCCTTTGATGAGTTCTGGTCATAAAGTAAGTTCCCGCACCAAACTGCACTGTCCATCAAGAATGGCATGTACTTGTTTGTGTCTCCAGCCTGAATAGACGTGGGATAAAAAAATCTCGAAAGTGTTCAATCTCACCAAACCCAACAGAAAGTCATAAGGTAAAATTTCAAGAACTGGCTCGTTTATTTTATCCCTGGGGCTAGGAAATAACGAGTAAAGCAAAAAGAGAAACCTTTCGAAAGGCTTTTAAAACTACAAAGGTTGTAAATAACAGTCAATTATGCAGTGCTCGCCTTAGTGCCCTGTGTATATCCGCAGTGAATCTTTTAGAAATATCTGCGTCAGGAACGAGCATATCAAAAGCATGACAGCCGCCGGGGTAAACATGAAGTTCGGTGGGGACACCAGCTTCAATTAGTCTCCGTGAATAATCAATATCTTCCTGGGCGAATAAATCAAGGTCTCCAACCGTGACATATGCCGGGGGAAGTCCTTCCAGATTGGTAGCTCTGTAAGCTACCGCATAACAGGAAATCCCCTCTATCCCTGGCTCACAGCCGAGGTAGGAGCGCCAGCCGACTAAATTACTTTCCCGTGTCCAAAAAAGAGTATCGGGTAAGGTATTACTGGCAGGAACAACATTACAATCATTAATCATAGGATATACCAGCAGTTGAAAACAGGTTTCAACTTCAGCCCGGTCACGCGCTAGAATAGCCAGCCCGGCAGCAAGTCCGCCGCCGGCACTCGCACCACCAATCGCTATACGGGATTTATTTACCTCCAATTCCTCGGTATGGGCTGATAACCATTGTAAAGCGGTATAACAGTCTTCCAGCGGAGCCGGATAAGGATGTTCCGGAGCTAATCTGTAGTCTACCGATATAACAGTGCATTCCGCGGCTAACGCAAGTTTTTTAGACGTAAAATCTTCCTGGTCGATGTCACCGAGTATATAGCCGCCCCCATGAATCCAGAGTATGGCAGGGAACCGACCGGTCTGTTTTTCAGGACGGTAGATCCTAATTGTGATGTCCGGAGAATCCTTTGGCCCAGGAATTGTCCGGTCTTCGGTAACAATACCTGGAATAGCTGGCATTTTTATTTTCATTTCTGACATCATCTGCTTGGAAGCGGCACGGGCGGCGGGCAGGTCATCGAAAGACATTGGCGGCATCTGGCTTAACATCATCTTGATAGGTCCTTTGAGTTCAGGGTCTAATAGTTCAGTTAAATCATGGCTCATATATTACTCCTAACAGCCTTGCGTGCTTCTGTAAATTATATCATCCTGAATCTCAGGAGAAAGCATGACAAAATAGGCGCTGAAACCTCCAACCCTGACCACCAGGTCTCGGTGTTTTTCAGGATGCGTTTTGGCATCGAGTAGTTCCTCTGTATCCACCAGGTTGAATTGGATATGTTGCCCGCCGTTTCTGAAGAAAGTATCGATAAGCGTCGCCAGTTTTTCCCGGCTTTCCTGGCTTTGCATGACTGTCCCGGAAAACTTCTGATTCAAACATGAAGCATAAGACTCTTTAAATCCTGCCTTGAGCACTGACCTGATTACGCCGGTAGGGCCAAACTTGTCCATTCCCCGCATCGGCGATATTGAGCCATCATTTAAGGGCTCCTTTGATTTGCGTCCGTTAGGAAGTGCGCCTACGCCTAGACCTCCGAAATAATGCCAGGATAATCCTTCACGAGAAATTTTGCAGGGCACATCAAACGGATTTTTATAGGCCATGATGACACTACCGGAGAAAATACCCACGTCACAGACCATCAAATCCGCTTCATCGATATCATTACCGAACTTGGGTGCCGCCAGGCACATCTGTCTTATTTCCTCACCTCGAGCACCTTTGAAGTTGGTATCAAGGGCATTCATAATTTCATCCATAGTTAAGTTTTTCTCATCGAATACCAGTTTCTTGATAGCCGTAAGAGAGTCTGCCGTGTCAACTATTGCCCGGTCACTGATTCCATAACTGTGATCTATGTCTGTAATAAGAATATCCTGCCCTTTTTCCATACATCCGGGGCCGGTAATACAGGAGTTAAACGGGAAACGCAGGTACTGCGGCTCAACACTCTGGGCTAAGGTACCGAGCCATAAGACCCGATTAACGACGTACTTATACTGTTTCTTAAATGCTTCATAAAGCTCTTCAAAAGTATTGAATTCCCGCGGATCACCAACATCAATTCCGACCTTTTTACCGGTGATTTGCGATACGCCACGATGAAGCGTAAGGTCCAGAAGTAATGCTAGGTTAATTGCTCCTTTGCCTTCACTGCCGTTGTGGTCAACTTTGGTCGGAAGAACTGGGGTAACACAGCCCTGACCATACCAATTTCTGGCAATATCAATAGGTGTTCCATCGTTCACAAAGCTCGCAACAACATGGTCACTATTTTCAAACAGGGGGATGCCACCTTTTGTCTTTACGTTGGTCTCCAACGCCTTAAGCAATAACAAGCGAGGTGTTTGCGAGTGCCAGTTAAGAAGGACAGTCGGCGATGATAGTCTGATCAGTCCTATCATGTGGAGAACAAGATAGCTCAAGGCATTCGAGGCGTCCTTGCCGTTTCCGTCCACACCGCCGATATTTATGCTGTTGATACTATAGCTGAACTGGTGGGTTTCCTGCTGGGTTTGGCCGACAGGGACCACGACTTTCATGCCCCAGAGCGTTAAAGTGCTGCCCAGCAGTTCCGCCGCTTTATCCAGCGTTAACCGGCCCTCCTGGATGTCTTTTCCAAAATAGGGCTTCAGGTACTGGTCAATTCTACCGATTAATAAGGGATACATTGCCTCCAGTCCTCGACCAACCATGATGAAGTTCATACACTGAAGCGCTTCATGGAACGTTCTTGCCGAATGCTCTGGCACGTATTCACAAATGCCGGCAATCTCAATAAGCTCTTTTCGTCTTTCAGGATTAGACTCTTCAGCAGCCTTGCGACGCGCAAGTTCCGCATAGCGTCGCGCATAGTGTATCATAGCTTCACAAACGATAATTGCTGACTGCCAGAAATAGAGCTTGTTAACATCAGTCTCCTTCATTTCTTTAAACCGCTGGAGACCGGCTTCAGCTTCTTCAATCAAACCACGCATGCCTTTGGATAATACTTTCTCCCACATCGCCCTACAAGTTACACCCGGAAAGTAGCCCGAATCTGGGGAAGGATCACTACCTTTTGCATCGGTTATGTCCTGTGCCCAGGTGCCCACTACGGAAGCCCAGGTATCCTTGACATGATCTGGTGCTGTCTTACCAGCGAAGAAGCGGGAGCATTCCCTTAAAACATTCTTCTCCTCTTTTGCCGAAGTTCTCTGGAATAACATCGCCCTGCTAAGGCTATCCCCTTCATCCCATAGCCCGGGAATGGAGTCTCCGTTTTCATCCACAAACACAGGTGCTCCAACAAGATGTTCTGTTTCCCTGCCTACCACAACATCAAAATCGTAGATGGCAATTGGGACACCTTCTAGCACTTTCTTGAACAACTTAGCACGGCGGAGTTCTATGTCTTCACCCTCCGTCTCTTTCCAGGACTCCATCGCCAGTTTTGCACGTTCAACCGAAATTATTCTAGGAGCACTGAACATCGCGTCTTTCAACTGAAAGAGACGAGTGCTTAGTTGTAAGTTATCAATCCTTTTAAGTAAAGCTTCATCAATATCGAGCTTGGTAACCATAATTTCCTCCAATTGATTAGCCGCTATGTGAGTAGTCTTTTCCCCTATTTTTTATATCATCTCGATATCGTACATATTATACCACTGTCCTTGAATATATATTTTATTAATTCCAAATGTTCCGGCTCAGGAGAAAGTATCTCGGAGAGAAGATATTGCCTATCCAGAGCTTCATATTTACCTTTTCCCAGACGGTGATACGGCATTAATTCAATACGAAGGGCATTATCCCCCAATCCATGTAAAAATTCTGTTGTCTCCTTGATATTCTGTGAGTCATCATTAATGCCAGGAATCAAAGGCATACGAAAAAGCATTTCGACACCACTTGCGGCCACAATCTTTGCGTTGGAGAGTATCAGATCGTTTGGCTTAACGGTATACTGCCGGTGTTTTTCGGAATTCATATGTTTGAGGTCGTATAATACATAATCAGTATAAGGGAGAACCTTTGTTAAAGCGGACTCGGACGCACATCCTGATGTCTCTATACAGGTGTGAATGCCAGACCGGTGACATTTTTCAAACAGGTCGTAAATAAATCCCGGCTGCAAGAGAGGTTCTCCACCGGAAACTGTTACACCGCCACCCGATGCCTGGTAAAACATTTTATCCTTGCTTATGGCATAAAAAACCTCATCAGTATTCATAGGTTTGCCGTAGAGAACAAGTGCTTGATATAGACAAACCGAACTGCATACGCTACAGCCTGTGCATTGTTTACGGTCGATATATGGAAGCTTACCTTCCTCATAAACCAGTGCTCGCTGGGGGCATACTTCTGCGCACTTGCCACATTTAGTGCAAAGGGTTTTGATGAATCCCACCTCAGAGTGCGGGGAAATACATTCTGGGTTGCTGCACCACCGGCATTCAAGACTGCATCCTTTTAAAAACACTACAGTTCTTATGCCCGGTCCGTCATGGATAGAGTACCCTTGAATATTTGTGACTAAACTAGACATGGATTGTTTTTCCACGTTTTTTCAACTTTTGATGGTAGTATCTTTTTTTACGTATTTGGATGCGATACTCGTATGGAAAAGAATCAAAGGCTTATCCACTCTTTTGAAAATAAGCGGGCAGTGTACCAATCCGGCGGGAATATAGACACTGGCTGGCGATGTGATGGTGTGCATTTCCTGTTCTTCGCCAAGTCCTATTTCTATCTCAGCGAAAAGTTCATCCATATGCTCAAAGTCATATGATATAAAATGGAGATACATATCAAAGTTGTGGGAGTGGGGATATTCCTCCATCTTACACGGTGCCATCACACGGGTAATCATGAACGTTATGTTAGTTTTGTAATCGATCTCGCCGATCCATTCCATGGTGGGCCATGGTTCTGGTTTAGTCACTGATTTCCTGACCACATATTTACCATATTTGGTATTATCCATTTACCATAACCTCCTGCCGGCATTTGTTCTATATTTCTGTTGGTGTTAAGTCTGGTTAATTTGCTTGCTTCCTTAAGTCAAGTTTCTCCAGCTGCCGTAAAGAGCATGGTGGCTATAAGGCATTTTGCTGACCAGGAGGAAGTCTACTCGGAATATTGGTCTCCTAACTTTTGACTTATTACGTAAATAATACCACGTTTATCAGCCTTATAACACAGAACAAAAACATGAAAGCGAATCCTTTCGCACTATACATAATATTCATAGGCTGAAATGTGCTTATAACGGTATTTCATGATAGCTTCTTAATCGTATGCTAAATGCATTCATTTGGTTAAAAAATTATGACATGAACCACGGAAAAGTAAATATTGTGCTTTACATCCACGAGAGTCTGACGAAATAACATCGGATTATAGCTCAACAAGAAGTCCTTTGACAGCACTTGAATTTCACGGGTAAAATTCAATCCATGAATAATTATGAAAATAACAGTAATCTACCTTATTTCTCGCAAATGGACCCCGAGATTAATTTCCCCACTTGGCTCAATCAAGCCGTCTTTTCCCAGATTTACCCTCAAAGCTTTTATGATACCAATGGCGACGGCATCGGCGATATCCCCGGGATAATTCAAAAAATGGATTATCTTCAGTGGCTGGGCATCAATGCGGTGTGGATTAATCCCTGTTTTGTGTCTCCATTCCAAGATGCTGGCTATGATGTGGCTGATTACTATCGGGTCGCACCACGCTACGGAACCAACAGGGACCTCTATCGACTCTGTCGCGAAGCCCACCGGCGTGGGATTAGAGTCTGCCTTGACTTGGTGGCCGGTCATACTTCCATTGATCACCCCTGGTTTAAGGCTTCCTGCCGCTCTAAGCGAAACAAATACTCTGACCGTTATATCTGGACATCCTCCGCTATATCTGAAGCAAATTCGACACTTTCCATCATACGGGGATATTCTGAGAGAGATGGGAACTATGTCGCCAATTGTTTTTATTTTCAACCTGCTCTAAACTACGGATTCGCTAAACCGGAGCAACTGTGGCAACAACCTGTCGATGCTCCAGGACCGCTCGAAACCCGCAGGGAATTGATCAATATCATGAATTACTGGCTTGGCCATGGAGTTGACGGGTTTCGTATCGATATGGCATTTTCGTTAGTAAAAATGGATCCGGATCATAAGGAGACAATAAAATTATGGCAGGATATCGGGCAGAAAGTACGAGCCCTCTATCCCGACATGGCCTTAATCGCCGAATGGGGTAATCCCGAAGAAGCG
>CAYOHA010000041.1:0-14126 GCA_964403625.1 uncultured Dehalococcoidales bacterium
CGGGTTGACAAGATAAAGGCGATGGAAACTTAGTCTGCCTGGATCTTTTTCCTACAGCTGAGTTGACTTGACAATAAACATAGGCTATGCTACTCTATTAACACGATGAAGAGAAATCAGCTTGTTGTAATTCTCGTTGTGTATACATAGTTTGGCCAGTGGGTCGTCTCCACAGTAACAGGGGCCGTCCCCACGGGACGGCTTTTTTTATAAACAAAAAAGGGGAATAGAGAAGGAGATGTAATGAAAAGCGATGCCGTTAAAAAGGGTGTCGAGCGGGCTCCACACCGTTCTTTGCTCTATGCTTTAGGCTGGAAGCGTGAAGGAATAGACAAACCTTTTATTGGTATTGTCAATAGCTTTACCGAGATTGTACCCGGTCATGTTCATTTAAGAGAGATTGCTGAGGCAGTTAAAGCCGGAGTGTATAGCGGTGGAGGTATTCCTTTTGAGTTTAATACCATCGCTGTTTGCGATGGCATAGCTATGAATCACCCAGGGATGAAATATAGCTTGCCCAGCCGAGAGTTGATAGCTGATTCGATCGAGATAATGGCTGAAGCACATGCTTTTGATGGTCTGGTCTTTATTCCTAATTGCGACAAAATAGTGCCGGCGATGCTTATGGCAGCAGTAAGACTGAACGTACCGTCTATCTTTATCAGTGGCGGTCCAATGCTAGCAGGACATATTGTCAAGAATGGCAGGTCTGAGAAGGTTGACCTCATTACCGTCTTTGAAGCGGTAGGAAAGGTTACCAGCGGGCAGATGACCGAGGATGAACTACTAGAGCTAGAAAGTGTCGCCTGCCCAGGTTATGGTAGCTGTGCCGGTATGTTTACGGCGAATACTATGAACTGTGCTACTGAAGCCATGGGAATGGCACTTCCCGGTAGCGGTACTATTCCCGCGGTTGATGGTCGAAGACGACAGTTAGCCAGAGAGGCTGGACAGCGGATTGTTGAACTGGTAACTGAGAATGTCCATCCCAGGGATATTATCACTGGGGATTCCATCCATAATGCCTTTACCGTAGATATGGCACTGGGTGGAAGTACCAATTCTGTTTTACATCTTATGGCTGTGGCCAATGAAGCAAAGATTGACTACTCACTGAAAATTGTGAACGAGATAAGTCAAAATACTCCTCACCTGTGTAAGCTGAGCCCGGCTGGTGAACAGCGTATTGAAGACTTAGACCGGGCTGGTGGTGTCGCTGGAGTAATGAAGGAATTACAGAAATTACTAAAGCTAAGAGTAAAGACAGTGTCGGGGAAATCAATAGCTAGGATTGTTGCTGAAGCACAGATTCTGGATAGGGAGGTCATTCATTCTGTTTCTAATGCTTATTCAGCTACAGGCGGCATTGCCGTTCTTTTTGGTAATCTAGCTCCGGAAGGCGCTGTAGTAAAAAGAGCAGCGGTAGCTCCTGAGATGATGGTCCATCAGGGACCTGCTAGAGTATTTAACTCCGAAGAAGAGTCTATGCCAGCTATTATGAGTGGTAGTATAAAGCCCGGCGAAGTAGTCGTGATTCGTTACGAAGGTCCTAAAGGTGGACCGGGTATGAGAGAGATGCTTACTCCTACCTCCCTGCTGAGTGGTATAGGGATGGACAAGGAGGTTGCTCTTATTACCGATGGGCGTTTTTCCGGTGGCAGTCGCGGAGCTGCTATAGGACATATTTCTCCAGAAGCAGCCAGTCGGGGACCTATTGCTGCTCTGGCCGATGGAGATATTATCAAGATTGATATTCCGAATTGTAGGCTTGAGGTAGAGCTTAGCGACAAAGAGATATCGAACCGTCTGGCAAAACTGGCTGATTTTGAACCCAGGATAAAAACAGGCTATCTCAGGCGATATACTGAAAAAGTCTCTTCAGCCAGTACCGGTGCAGTTTTTATAGAGTAAAAGAGTATTTACGAATCCTAAAGATAAGTCGATTTTTAAGGTAATGATTGATTGAAATTATTTAAAAGAGGATAGGGCTATCATGAAGATGACAGGTGCTCAAATCATATGTGAGGGATTATTGAGAGAAGGAGTGGAAGTTATTTTTGGTATCCTTGGTGGAGCTATTTTACCGCTTTATGATACCTTACCTCAATATCCACAGCTTCGACATGTTCTGGTACGACATGAACAGGGTGCTGCCCATGCTGCCGATGGCTATGCTCGTGCTACCGGTAAAGTGGGAGTTTGTTTCGCCACCTCAGGACCTGGGGCGACCAACTTGGTCACGGGTATAGCTAATGCTCACCTCGATTCTTCTTCTATTGTAGCTATAACCGGTCAGGTAACCAGAGCTTTTATCGGCAAGGATGCTTTCCAGGAGGTGGATATTACCGGCATTACTTTGCCTATTACTAAACATAACTACCTCGTCCTTGACACCAACTCGCTAGCCAGGACGGTTAAAGAGGCTTTTTACCTGGCTAGAAGTGGGCGGCCCGGGCCAATACTAATTGATGTTCCACGTGATGTCTTTCAAGAGGTGGTTGAAT
The DNA here is from genome assembly GCA_964403625.1 of uncultured Dehalococcoidales bacterium. GTDB lineage: Bacteria > Chloroflexota > Dehalococcoidia > Dehalococcoidales > UBA2162 > CAYOHA01. Next base: position 2,505 of record CAYOHA010000041.1, read on the forward strand.
TTAATTACCCAAATAAAGCTGAGCCAGCTGGATATAAACCAACACTTAAGGGTCATCCGGCACAAATAAAAAAGGCAGCTAAACTCATTAATGAAGCCCGGCGACCTCTCATATTAGCCGGGAGAGGAGTCCTTATCTCAGGAGCCAGTACCAAGCTGAAGCAGCTGGCTGAATCAGCTCAAATACCGGTGGTAACTACTTTACTGGGTATCAGTTGCTTCCCCGAAAGCCATATTCTCAGTTTTGGTATGGTGGGGATGCACGGTATGGCTTATGCTAATATGGCAGTTACTGATGCCGATGTCATTATTGCTATAGGGATGAGATTCGATGATAGGGTTACGGCTAAAGTAAGTAGCTTTGCTCCGAACGCGCGTATTATCCATATTGACATTGACCCTGCAGAAATTGGAAAAAATGTGCAGGTGGATGTACCCATAGTGGGTGATGTCAAGGTTGTCCTCAACGAACTGAACAAGTTGATTACCCCCACCAATCATATTGGTTGGTTTGAGCAACTCGATAATTGGCGAAAAGAACATCCAGCAATAGTAATCAGAGATAGCGAGGGACTTTTACCCCAGTTTGTCGTTCGCCAGATATATGAGGTGACTAAAGGTAAGGCTACTATTGTTACTGGAGTAGGGCAAAATCAAATGTGGGCAGCTCAACACTATTGGTATGACAGGCCAAATAGTTTTATTTCATCAGGCGGACTTGGGGCTATGGGATTTGGACTACCGGCATCTATCGGAGTTAAGATAGGCTGTCCTGATGAGACTGTCTGGTGCATAGACGGCGACGGTAGTTTCCAGATGACTTTGCATGAGTTAGCGACAATGACTCAGGAAAAGCTGGCGGTAAAAATAGCCATTATCGATAACGGCTATCTGGGATTGCCAAGGCAGTGGCAGGAGCTTATATATAAGAAAAACTATGTTGCCACACGCCTGAGCGGTCCCGATTACGTAAAACTTGCTGAATCCTATGGTATACCAGCGTTAAAGGTTAAATATAAGGAAGAAGTAGTTTCAGCCATTGAGCAAGCAATGGCAGAACCAGGTCCTTTCCTGATAGACTTCGTAGTGGAGCCAGAAGAGAACGTTTATCCATTTGTACCGCCTGGGGCAGCTTTGAACGAGGTTATTGAAGAGCCTAAAAAGAGAATAAAGGTTTTTTCTGATTCTGCTAAGCTCCCAACGAGTAATGTCTGAGCTTAGAAAAGAGGTGACAATATGGCAGAGACGAAGCATACCCTGGTTGCTTTGGTTGAGAATAAGCCTGGAGTGCTTAACCGGATGGCAAGCCTTTTCCGAAGGCGTGGATTTAATATCGAAAGTATCGCCGTGGGTCATAGCGAAATACCGAATTTATCCCGAACGACTATCGTTGTCGATGGCACCACTACCTCAGTAGAGCAGGTCAGGAAACAATTAGATAAGGTTATCGATGTGGTCAAGGTGTTTGAGATAAGTAGTGACGAGATGATTACGAGGGAACTGGCTCTAATTAAGGTGAAAGCTACCTCCACTACCCGCGGTGAGATTTTACAGATTGTAGACATATTCAGAGCAAATATTGTGGATGTCAGTGCTGATTCAGTAACCGTTGAGGTTACGGGAGACGAAGATAAGATCGATTCTTTATATAATTTACTTCGTGGTTTTGGCGTCAAGGAATTAGCCAGAACAGGGCGTCTTGCTATGACCAGAGGAGGCTCGAGTCCTTTACAGGTAGAAAGTGAACCGACAAAAGCACGAAGAAAAAAGCCCAAAAAACAAACAGTCCGTTAGAAAATTATCATTTACTATTGACATATTGATTTCACCTGATATCTAAGGTATTATCAATCTCAATATCAGGAGGTGTAAAATGTATCGTCGGATGCTTGTTCCACTGGACGGTTCAGAACTGGCTGAGGTGGTCTTTCCGTATACCGAGGAGCTTTCTGCCAGGCTGAATATAGACGTGATTTTGCTACAAGTTGCCGGTCCGGTATTGGGACAGTTCGGACCAATGCGCCGGGCGTATATCGAGCGAGCAATCGAGATCGTCAGGCGAAAGGCACAAAAAGTTAAGGAAGATATAGGCGTCGGGTTACAGACTAAACCGATACAGGTACAAGGTGAGTTAATTGAAGGCTATCCTGCCGAAGTAATTCTCCACTATGTTGAAGAAAAAGAAATTGACCTGATTCTCATGGCAACTCATGGCTACTCTGGACTCAAACGTTGGAGTTTAGGTAGCGTAGCAAGTAAAGTCCTGAGTGCATCGAAGATTCCTGTATGGCTCGTTCGTGCTGGTATTCCTGAAATGAAACCTTACGATGAATGGCCGAGTATAACACTGTTAGTACCACTAGATGGTTCTGAGATGGCTGAATCGGTACTTCTTCATGTCGAAGTACTGGCGAAACAGCAGGGTGTTAAGCCGGTAGATGTGGTCCTGCTTAAAGTTGTCGAAAGCCCGACGATGCCTTCCTATTTTAGCCCTGAGCTTTCTGGGGTGTCCCTGAATTGGGGGGAGTATATGCAGCAAGAAGAAGCCAGACGTAAGAAACTATCTGTAGAGTATCTTAATAAAACTGAAAAACGGCTGGAGAGTAATAATATTAATGTCCGGGCAGAGGTTTTACAGGGTAAAGCCAGTGACGAAATCATCAACTATGCTTCCAAGAACCCATTTACCATCATAGTAATGGCAACTCATGGACGTTCCGGATTAGGCAGGTTGGTTTATGGTAGTGTGGCGGCAAGCCTTTTAAACAGTGTTGCCTGCCCGATATTTCTGGTAAGACCAAAGTGATTGAGATTATTAATTGAGGATGTAAAGCTGGATTTCGTCTCTCTTGCAGAAATTCTTCCTTATATTGTTATAGAAAGAGGGTCGATAGTGGATTTGTAAATAATCTCATAGGAGTATGAAAAAATGGAAGAATTAAGGGAAGAAGTATTGTGGGTAGCGAAGGCTACTGGTTTTTTCTTGTGTACAATCGATTACAATATGCAAATTCTTTTTCAAAAAGGTGAAGAGTTAGAATCATATAAGAAGCTTTGGATAAATAAACTGGAGGCTGCAAAAGAAGATATTCAGTCTTCGCAAACGACCAAGCGAGTATTTGAGATAGTGAATAGTTTTGATAAAGAACTATTGGCTTATACTCAAGCTACAAAAGTAGATACTGCTGATAAAGCTATGGAGATTGCTCACTCTTTTATTAAAAAGTATAGCTCTGTAGCCTTACCATTGAAGGCAATAAAAGAAGACAATATTTGGACTGTTGATATAGATGTTGGAGCTTTAGCTGTTAAGATAGCGAAGGTAAAAGTAGATGCCAGAACAGGCGATATTCTTAGTTACGATATACCATCCAAGGAGAATAAAGAAAATAAATGACTGTAATAGAAGAAGCAGAAAGATATAAGAGTCAGAGTATTCATTATTTTGAAAATGCTCTAAGTTCAATTGAAGTTGGTGATGCTGAAAAGGCAGGTGAATTCGTCTGGGGAAGTATGGCTGAAGCACTAAAAGCAGTAGCGGCTAAAAAAGGGCTAAAACTCCGAAGGCATCAGGATATTGAAGATTATGCTAAAAGTTTGGCAAAAGAGCTTGGGAATGAAGAAATAACAAAAGCTCATGGACTTGCTAGTGCCTTACACAGTAACTTTTACGAGGCTGGTCTTAGGCCAGAAGATGTTCGGCTTCGCCTCGATCAAATAAAGGATACAATTAAGATGCTTCTAGACCTTGTTGATGGTTAAAAAGATAATAATGGATAATAGACATTTATTTTCTGGGAGAAATAAGCTCGTCCTTACCTGCCCCTCTCCGTTCTAGGGGAGGGGAAAACCTGTTATTACATAAAATATAAAAGGAGATATTTCTTCGAGAGAATTTTAATGAGGATTGTTTCTCCCGGAGGGAATAAAATGAATAAAATAATTATCTTTGATACGACATTAAGGGATGGGGAGCAGGCGGCGGGAGGCACACTGAATATACAGGAAAAACTGGAGATAGCCAAACAACTCGAGAAACTTGGCGTCGATATTATCGAAGCTGGTACCCCCGTAAACTCCAAATCTGAACTTGAAGCGGTCAGACTCATTGCTAAAGAGGTTCGTACCCCTGTCATCTGCGCTTTAGCTCGCGCGGTCCCTCAGGATGTTGATCAGGCATGGGAAGGCGTCAAGGAAGCGGCAAATCCGCGTATCCATGTTTTCCTCTCTGCTTCAAATATCCATATTATGCACCAGTTAAAGAAGAGCCATGATGAGATTCTGGAAATGGCTCGCAGCGCCGTGGTTCGAGCTAAAAAATATCTTGATAATGTCGAATTTTCCCCGATGGATGCCAGCCGGGCAGAGCCAGAATACATCTATCAGATATTACAGGCGGTGATTGACGCTGGAGCTACTACTGTCAATATCCCTGATACGGTAGGTTATGCTATGCCTGCCGAGTTCGGCAGACTGATCGAGGGAATCTTCCAGAATGTACCTAATATTGACAAAGCCGTAGTTAGCGTCCATTGCCATAATGACCTTGGGATGGCGGTGGCAAATAGCCTAGAGGCACTCAAGCGGGGTGCCCGTCAGGTAGAGTGTACTATTAACGGCATCGGTGAAAGGGCTGGCAATGCCTCGCTTGAAGAAATTGTCATGTCAATCAAGACACGTCACGATTTTTATAATCTGACTACAGGTATTGATACCACACAGATTTACCGAACCAGTCGACTGGTAAGCGAGTTGACCGGTTTTACGGTCCAACCTAATAAAGCTATTGTTGGTGCCAACGCCTTCCGCCACGAATCGGGGATTCACCAGGATGGTGTCATTAAAATGCCAATAACCTATGAAATAATCGACCCCAAGACGGTAGGCATACCATCCAGCAGTCTGGTTCTGGGTAAACTCAGCGGACGGCACGCCTTTAAGGAGCGACTAGCAGAATTGGGTTATAACCTTTTAGATGAAGACTTTAACCGTGCCTTCAATGTCTTTAAGGAACTTGCCGAGAAAAAGAAGGAAGTAACCGACAAAGATATCGAGTCCCTTATCGCTGAGGAGCAGCGTACTGTATCTGAGGTCTATCACCTTGATCGTATCCAGGTAAGTTGTGGGGATAGAGGTATTCCCACTGCTGCGGTCAGACTTACCGCTCCCGATGGTAGTGTGCTGGCTGATGCAGCTCTGGGTACCGGTCCCGTTGACGCTGTCTACAAGGCAATCAACCGACTCGTAGGAGTTCATAACAGGCTTACCGAATTTACGGTTAAATCGGTAACCGAAGGTATTGATGCCATTGGCGAGGTGCTGATAAGGATTGAGAGTGACGGTGTTACTTATACCGGCCGTGGTTCTGATACTGATATCATTGTTGCCAGCGCCAAAGCTTATATAAATGCTCTTAACCGCCTGTTAGCTACCAGAAAAGCCAGTCAAAATTAAGTAATACAACTGGTTGGTTTAATCCAGCGGGCACCTTACAGGCAAAAACTTCGAGTGCGCCTTTATAGTGATTACTTTATCTGTTCAAGCTCTCCTGATGAAAAAGTCACGGTTCATTATAGAGGGAGAAAGAAAGGAATATACAGTGAATTTAATTGAGAAAATACTCGCTGCCCATACCGATAGAGAAAAAGTGAGTCCGGGTGAATTCATTAATGTTAGGGCAGACCTGATTTTGGCTAACGATATTACTGCCCCTATTGCCATAAAGGAGTTCCAGAGAATCGGGGTAAAGAGGGTCTTTGACCCGAAAAAGATAGTGATGGTAGCTGACCATTTTGTCCCCAATAAGGATATCCAGTCTGCCGAGCAGGCTAAGTTGATGCGTGACTTCTGCTATGAACAGAATATTGCCTACTACGATGTCGGACAGATGGGTATCGAGCATGTGCTGCTACCCGAACAAGGTTGGGTTCTGCCCGGAGATGTAGTTATCGGTGCCGATTCCCATACGTGTACCTATGGTGCGGTGAGTGCCTTTGCCACCGGTATGGGCTCGACTGATATTGCCGCAGCAATGGCAACCGGAGATATCTGGATGAAAGTGCCACCCACCATAAAATTTGTCTACAATGGCAATCTGGGGAAATGGGTGGGAGGTAAAGACTTAATACTATATACCATCGGTAAAATCGGTGTGGATGGTGCTCTCTATTCGGCAATGGAATTCACCGGCAAAGCGATAGTCGCCTTGCCTTTAGACGGGCGGTTTACTATGGCTAATATGGCTATTGAAGCCGGAGCCAAAGCCGGTATCTTCAGGGTGGATGGCAAGACATCGGCTTACCTGAAACTCAGGGCAAAACGTCCCTACACTGTATATGAACCGGATACCGATGCCGAATATGCACAGGTCATAGAGTATGATGTTTCAAATATAGAGCCTCAGGTCTCCTTACCTCATTCGCCGGCTAATGCTAAACCGGTCAGTCAGGTTAGAGGGATAGAAATCGACCAGGCTGTAATTGGTAGCTGTACTAACGGTCGTCTTGAAGATCTAAGGCTTGCCGCTCAGGTATTAAGAGGGAAAAAGGTTTATCCGGGGGTGCGTTGTATCGTCATTCCCGGTACCGAGCAAGTCTATCTTGATGCTCTGAAAGAGGGACTTATTGAAATTTTCATCAAGGCTGGAGCAGCGGTTAGCACTCCTACATGCGGTCCCTGTCTTGGCGGTCATATGGGTGTTCTCGCTGGAGGAGAACGCTGCATCTCTACCACCAACCGTAACTTCGTCGGTAGAATGGGCAGCACTAAGTCAGAGGTGTATCTAGCTAATCCGGCTGTCGCCGCCGCGAGTGCCTTAGCTGGCAAAATTATCAGCCCTGACGATGTTTAGGTACTATGGATGATATTATATGGAAATTACTATTCGAGAATACCAAACTTCTGATTACGAAAGTTGCCGGGCTTTATGGGGAGAGCTGACACAACACCACGCCGATATTTATGGGGATCCATCGATTGCAGGCGATGACCCGGGTAGAGGGTTCGATGAGTATATTAAAAGAGGAGACCGCTGCGGCACATGGATTGCCATTTCCGGAAATAAAATCGTTGGCTTTGCTGGACTGCTTGATACTGTCGGTGAAGAAGGTGTCGCTGAGATAGAACCGGTTATTACTACCACATCATCACGAAGTAAAGGGATAGGCACCAGACTCGTTGAACACGTGGTTGGCGAGGCAAAAAAGAGAAAATTCAGGTTTTTGTCAATAAAACCGGAATTACGGAATGAAAAAGCATTCGATCTATATGTAAGACTAGGATTTAATAAAGTAGGTGCGGTTGAACTTTTTCAGGACTTATCACCAACCTCCGATAGAAAATGGAAATCGGGCATAATAATCCATAACAGAGAGTTAAGATACTGAAGGGGGGTCATCAAAGGAGGACGAAGCTCTCTCTTAAAGTTGATGCCTATGTAGGGAAACTCGAAGGAGCGAAGCCCCTCTCTAACAGAATTCCCCTTCCCCTTGAAAAGGGGAAGGGGATAAAGGGGATAGGGTTAAAAAAATTAAGGGGGTAAGGTCACATATGAAAATACAGAAATCTATTGAAATTGCCGCCCCACCGGAGAAAATATGGCCTTTCCTGGTAGAGCCTGAAAAGATTTTGAAATGGTGTCATACTTTCAAGAAATTCGAGTATGCGGGTGAAAAGCGTAGCGGTGTAGGAATACCTGTATATATTGAGGAAAAAGCCGGTGGTCCCCTTATGAAGCTGAATTTTGTGGTTACAGAATGGGCTGAGAACAAGAGTTTTGCTCTCAACCTGACTTCAGGAACCAGCGTAAAGAAGTATGAAATAAGAAGTTCGATAGAGCCTGTTACGTCTGGCAGTAGATTTACTTTTATGGAAGACTTTAAATTGCCCTGGGGTATTCTGGGGAAATTTATCGAGTTAATTGGTAAGAGCACTTCGGAGAAACACACAAAAGAAATGCTGGCAAGTCTGAAAAGTCTGGCAGAAACGTAGAGATAAAAGGGTGTCAAAAAAGGACGAAACTCTCTCTCAAAGGAACTGCCTTTGTGGGGAAACTCGGTGGGGCGAATCCCCATCAAAATAGGGTGTGAAGAGGGATGAAGCCCCTCTTACAAAAACATTTCCCCTTCCCTTTTTTAAAAGGGAAGGGGATAAAGGGGATAGGATTTTATTACTATTAAAGGGGGTGAGGTTTAATGGCAAAGCTGAAGAAATCCTGGCGAGAAAAACTAGTAGATAGTAAAGACTTCCCGAAGGTGGTTGAGATTACCCCCGATATGAGCCAGAGATGGGGGACCGGTACGGTTTGTATTCCGGCACCGATGGAAGTAGATGGGATTATGAAGATGGTACCCAGAGGCAAGCTAATCACCATAAACCAGATTCGTGAGGTTGTGGCTAAAAGACACAGTGCCACTATTGGCTGACCGATAACCACCGGCATTTTTGTCGGTATTGCGGCTCGGGCAGCCGAAGAGTGGTCTAGTGAAGGAGAGAAGAATATCACTCCCTACTGGCGGACACTCAAATCGAAAGGTGAACTCAACGAAAAATACCCTGGCGGAGTTGAAGCCCAGGCTACTCATCTAAAGGAAGAAGAACACACCATCGAAACAGATAAATCTGGCAAACCTAAAAAAGTAAAGGACTGGGAGAAAAAGCTGGTGGAGGTGTAGCTAATCGATAGAGGATTATTGGATAATTGTTTGATGTCGTGGAGAACGTTTTAAATGAACATTAGAGCTATTATTAATAGGATACATCTTAAGAGAGAATCGAAAAAGGAGCATATTCTGCCATATGATAATTTCTTGGGAAAGATTTCCTCATCTGCAGAATTATTAGAATTTGTGGAGGAGAATAAAGCAGATAAAAAGATTAGAAGAGAAGCTAGAAAACATTTTATCATTACTTGCGTTAGTGCGATGGAAGTCTATTTTAAGAGAATGGAAGAAATGTTAGTTGATGCCCAATGGACAAAGAGTGATTTTCTGGCGATACTTAGGCAGAATAAGATTACACTAGCTGACCTGATTGAGATTAAAAAGAAAAAATTAAGCCTTGGTGAAATAGTCTCCAGTTCTCATTCTTTTGAAGATTTGGAATCAATAAATAGCGTTTTTAGCAAAATACTGGGTGTAACAGATTTTATAAAAGAAGTTGAAGCACTTAAATCGGAAGTTGAAGAGGAAAAGCGAATTATCTTAAAGAATAATTATCCAAATTTCCGAAAGGAGATAGGAGAACTGGTTCGTTTGAGGCATCTCTTAATACATCACGAAGGCTTCAAAGGTATTATAGGATTGCAAAGGCTCGGAGAGATGTGGGAAAATCTTGATTCTTTTGTTGGCGCTGCGGATTATTATATTTTACAAAAGATATTTGAAGATTAATACACCATAATATAGATAAAAAGAGATTTTGCCCCTTTAAGAAATTTTCTTCCCCTTCCCCTTAAAAAGGGAAGGGGATTAAGGGGATGGGGTTTGATGAATAAATACCCTGTAATCTTTGAAAAGGCTATTGATAATTACTCTGCCTATTCTCCAGACCTGCCAGGGTGCATCGCCACTGGAGCCACCCGTAAAGAGGTGGAAAAGAATATCAAAGAAGCCATCAGCTTTCACATTGAAGGGCTTAAGGAAGATGGGTTGCCTATTCCTGAACCTTCATCGTTTACCGAATATATAGAAGTCTAAGAAGTAAAGACAAAAAAATTATGAATAAGACTATGGGTTTATAAGGGGCGAAGCCCCTTTAAAAAATATTCTTCCGAGGTTATCCGAAAATGTCATTCTGGACTCCTTCCTAAAGGGAAGGACGGAATCTCAGGGAGGGGTAATTAAGAATCCCCGCCAAACCCTGAGATCCTCCCGCCTACCATAGTCCCGAAGGGACGGCGGGCAGGTCGCTTTGCTCAGGATGACATCTCGCTATTTTTAGACAGCCTCGGATAAAAAGGTGAGGGATTTTAAAAATGTTGAAAGGTAAAGTCCATAAGTACGGAGCGGATGTTAATACGGATGTGATAATACCGGCTCGCTACCTCTATCTATCGGAGCCTGATGAGCTGGCGAAGCACTGTATGGAGGATATAGACGCTGAGTTTCTATCCAGAGTCCAGCCTGGAGATATAATGGTGGCGACCACCAACTTCGGCTGCGGCTCTTCAAGGGAGCATGCTCCGTTAGCTATCAAAGCGGCAGGTATCTCCTGTATCATCGCCGAAAGCTTCGCCCGTATCTTCTTCCGCAATGCCATAAATATCGGCTTACCCCTACTTGAGTGCGAGGAAGCAGTAGATAATATAGAGTCCGGTGATACGGTGGAGGTTGATTTGTCCGCTGGTACTATCAGGAACCTGAATAGTGGTAAAGCGTTCACTGCCAAGCCATACCCAGACTTTATGGCTCAGCTTATTGCTGCCGGCGGACTTGTTGAGTATACTAAAAAGAGAATTTCTCTTATGAGATAACTAAAAACCTATCCCCCTGGCCCCCTTCCCTTGAAAGGGAAGGGGGAGCATTGGTTTTAAGAGGGGCTGACGCCCCTCTTAGACTCCCTGGAGAGAGATAGGGAAATGTTCTACACTTCTAACAGGGCGTTAAAGAGGGACGAAGTCCCTCTTGTATAAATGAATTCCCCTTCCCCTTTTTAAAAGGGGAAGGGGATATAGGGGATAGGGATTTATTAAAAATTAGGAGGAATTGATGCAATTTAATCTGGTAGTGCTTCCCGGTGATGGCATCGGTCCCGAAGTAGTTAATGAAGCGGTCAAAGTCTTACAGGTAACAGGAGAAAGATTCGGGCACAAGTTTGACCTGCAATATGGACTGGTTGGGGGAATTGCTATTGATGCGACAGGGGAGGCTTTAGCTAAGGAAACACTGAAAATGTGCAAGAGTGCTCAGGCGGTATTGCTTGGTGCCGTAGGCGGTCCCAAGTGGGACGACCCTCTGGCTAAGGTGCGTCCTGAAGACGGTCTGCTGGCATTAAGGAAGGGACTGGGGCTATTTGCTAATCTACGACCGGTTAAGGTTTTCCCGATGTTAGTCGACGGCGCCAACCTAAAACCGGAGGTCATCAGAGGAGTTGACTTTATATTTGTCCGCGAGCTTACTGGAGGATTATATTTCGGCAAGCCTAAAAGACGGTGGCAGACATCCAGAGGCAGGCGGGCAGTCGATTCGATGGCTTATTCCGAACAGGAAATCGAGCGTATTATCAGGGTTGGCTTTGAACTGGCGCGTACCCGTAAGAAAAAGCTAATCTCAGTAGATAAAGCCAATGTGCTGGAGTCTTCCCGACTGTGGCGGCAGGTGGCTATAGAAGTAGCTAAAAACTACCCTGATGTAGAGCTTGAACATATGCTTGTTGATGCCTGTGCTATGCGGCTTATTCAGAATCCAAGATATCTTGATGTATTAGTCACCGAAAACACGTTTGGGGACATTCTCACTGATGAGGCATCGATGCTGGCTGGCTCTATGGGTATGTTACCTTCAGCCAGTCTGGCTGGAGTGCCACGAGAAGGGGTCGGTATATTTGGCCTCTACGAACCCATTCACGGCAGTGCCCCACGCCATGCCGGGAAAAATGAAGCTAATCCTATTGCCACGATCCTGAC
>CAYOHA010000042.1:0-14107 GCA_964403625.1 uncultured Dehalococcoidales bacterium
CAGGCAGATATGGTGTAGTGACAACGGAAGGTAATAAAGTGCTGGATATAGTTGAGAAACCAGAGGGAGACGAAAACGATATCATTAACACTAGCATTTATGCCTTTTCGAGAGAAATCTTTGATTTTATCGGTAATGATCTGGATATTCCCGATGTTATTAATAAGATGATAACTCAGAGCTATACAATCATTGCCAAGGAAACAGACGGCACCTGGCTTGACGTTGTATATCCTTGGGATATACTGAGTCTTAATGATGCTGTACTTCAACAAATCCCCGCCCGGACCGGAGGAACTATTGAGCCTGGGGTTACTGTAAAAGGACCGGTATCGATAGAGAAAGACACGGTAATAAGGGCGAACTCTTATATAGTTGGTCCGGTGGTTATCGGGGCAAACTGCGATATCGGTCCCAACGTCTGCATCTTACCATCTACTAGTATTGGCGATAATGTGGCCATCTCTCCTTTTACCGAAATAGTTAACAGTGTTATCGGTCATGATGTTCATATCGGTGCTGGATCAATTATTCAGGACTCGGTTATTGATGAGAGTTGTGTTATTCAAGGGCATTTTACTGCCTGCAGTGATGAAGTAGAAGTCCGGGTTAATAACGAGCACCATCTGGTGAAGGTAGGAGCGATGCTTGGAGCTGGCTGTAGTCTTGGTAATAGCGTAACAGCTCAACCAGGAGTGGTAGTGGGCAACTATAGCCGGATTCAGGCAATGAAATTGATAAGTAGCAGGCTACCGGACAGGAGCACTGTTTATTAGTTAACTATGTGTGGAATTATAGGTTATATCGGTGATAAACAAGCCCAGTCAATACTTCTCAATTGTCTGAGAAAGTTAGAGTACCGCGGTTATGACTCGTGTGGCATAGCGGTAGGTATCAGTGATATTAAGATATACAAAGATGCAGTCAGGGTTGAAGCCCTGGGAAAATCGTTGCCAAAGTTTAGAGGAACAATAGGAATCGGACATACCAGATGGGCAACCCATGGAGCACCGTCTGCGGTCAATGCCCATCCCCACCTTGATTGCACCGGTAATATAGCCGTAGTACACAACGGAGTAATAAACAATTTTCAGGAGTTAAGAAGCCAACTCATCAGTGAGGGGCATATTTTTGTCTCTGAAACTGATACCGAGGTAATACCACATCTTATTGAGAAATATTACGAGGGGAACCTAGATGAGGCAGTAGATTCTGCATTGCGTGATATAGATGGTTCGTACGCCATTATCGTGCTGGCTAAGGGAGAAACCAAACTGGTAGTAGCCAGAAAAGATAGTCCGTTAGTTATTGGTTTGGGTGATAGAGAGAATTTTGTTGCCTCGGATGTTCCAGCGATACTGGATTACACTGACAGAGTGAACTATTTGGAGGATGGAGAGATTGGAGTAATCACAAAAAATGAAGTAAAGATAAGGAGAAATGGAACAGAGGTTATCAGGGAAGAACAAAAGGTCTTGTGGACGGTAGATGAGGCTCAAAAGGCAGGATATGAGCACTTTATGCTCAAAGAGATTAACGAGCAACCCAAGGTAATACGGAATACCCTCGTAGAATACACACGTAACATCGAACCGGTATTCGATTTTAGCAGGATGAGAGGTTCAGGTTTAGAATCCATACTAATGCTAGCCTGTGGTACTTCATATAATGCGGCTCTCATTGGAAAATATATTATTGAGGAACTCCTCGGAATCCCAGTTAGAGTTGAGTTATCCTCTGAGTTCAATTACTACAGTCATATCCTGCTTAAGACTATTGCTATTGCTATCACCCAATCTGGCGAGACCGCTGATACACTGAAGGCTATGAAAAGACTAAAGGAAACTGGATGCACAGTGATAGCTATTACCAACGTGGTAGGAAGCACTGCTTCCCGGATTGCCCGCCAGACTATTTACACAAGGGCTGGCCCTGAGATAAGTGTGGCAGCAACCAAGACTTTTGTTTCTCAACTCATGATATTGTACTGGTTGGCAATATCACATTCTAAAGTTGACCCAAGAAGGTTTGCCAGTCTGCTTCTGGAATTAAGACAACTTCCGGGTAAGGTTCAACAGGTATTGGATAATGAAGTTGAAATTATCAAGTGTGCCAAATATCTGGCAAGGCATAACAATGCATTCTTTATCGGAAGAGGTATAAATTTACCGGTAGCTCTGGAGGGAGCACTCAAACTTAAAGAGACCTCTTATATTCACGCCGAAGGTCTTGCCGCCGGTGAGATGAAACACCATACCTTAGCGGTACTAAGTCAGGAGACACCAGTCCTGGCTACTCTTGTTAGAGATAACACCTATGAGGCAATGCTTACCAATATCAAGGAAATTAAAGCCAGAGGGGCACCAGTTATTGCCCTGGCTGAAGAAGGGAATGAGAGTATCGAAGAACTGGCTGATTACGTTATCAGTGTACCACCCGTTGAACATCTATTAACCCCTGTGGTAAATATAGTAGCTCTGCAATTACTTGCTTACCACACAGCCAGAGAAAAGGGTTGTCCTATTGACTTTCCAAGGAACCTGGCTAAGAGTGTAACTGTAGAGTAGTAAATGGTACTAATAGGTAAATTTATATTCGTAGAACTTTTTAACACCTTATGAAAGAGTTGGAGAGGTTTGTCAACCTTTTTATCCTTCGATAACTATCTCAAATGGGCAGTATATAGCCCCGGTCGGACAGACATTTTCACACTGAAGACACCAGCCGCATGTTTCTGTTTCAATAATAGTAACAACATTCCCAACCAGAACTAGAGCTTTACAAGCGCATACACTTATACACAGCCCACAGCCACTACACTTTTCTTTTTCTATCACTGGCATTTCAGTCAATGTCACTACCTCTACATCTTTCGTTTATATTTTAACCCCGGGTTAAATACCTGTATGTAACCTTTATCTCATAAAGGTGATTCTATCATTTGTTTGAGAGCCTCTTTATTTACAATAATAATACGGTGCCGTTCCAGCCTGATAAGTCCATTCTCTTCAAGCGTTTTGAGAGACCTTCCTACGACCTCGCGAGCGCTGCCGACAATAGCGGCCATTTCTTGCTGTGTTAGTCTTTGTCCAGGGTTTGAACCATCACTAGCATGCTCAAGCAGAATCCTGGCTACCCGGCTAATAACGTGTCTGAAGGACAAATCCTCGACCAGAGAGACCAGATTACGTACCTGTTTAGCTAGTACTCTGATGGTATTAATGGCTAGCTGTGGGTGGTTATGTAAAAGGTTTTTTAGATCGTTCTTCTTTAACTCATAGAGAACAACAGGTCCCATAGCCTGAGCACTAGCTGGATTGGGATCATCGTCAAATACGGGAACATCATTGAAAGAATCCTTTGGCCGAACAATACTTAAAATCTGCTCTTTTCCTTCAGCCGAAGTCTTGAATATTTTTAGAGCACCAGAAACAACAAAAAATAAAGCTCTAGCCGGTTCCCCTTCATACAGAATTATTTCGCCCCGTTGAGCCTTTCTTTCAAAGATAAGCTGTCTGATTGATTCCAGAACTAAAGGACTCAACCCTATAAAGAAGGGTATTGACTTTAGAAATTCTATCTCAACAGCCATTTAAATACTACTTGAATATTTTTTCTACGACTTTATGAATAATTTATTTTATCACGACTCTTACGGGCTTTCTATCAGAAAAAAGATAACCTGTGTTAAGCTGCATATCAAGTATATTCACTTTCTCATGCTATAAATACATCCACAATAGTCCTGACGGTGCAGAGCAAACTTCCTAGCCAGTTCCGTAGCTCGCTGGAATCCTGCCTTCTTCTTGAAATCTCTGACTAAAAACTTATCTCCTCCTATCTCCTGCCCAACCTTATTAACTACTGAAGCGGATTTATGAGGGCTAATAGTCAAGGTGGTGGTAAAAGCATCATATCCGGAGTCCAGTAGATAGAGGTATGTCTTTTTCAACCTGTGCCTGAAGCATATTTCACATCTCCTGCCACCCTCAGGCTCATTTTCCAATGACTTGATTTCAGCTGACCATTCTTCCGGTTTGTAAGGACCAACTACCAAAGGTAAATCCATTTCTCTAGCTGTCTTATAAGCTGCCTCCAGTCTTTTCTCATACTCTTCTTTTGGATGGATATTGGGATTATAGAAAAAGCCACGGACTTCATGCCCTTCTGAAATCAACCTTTCAGCGGCGCCAGCAGCGCAGACACCACAACAAATATGCAGGACAACCTTCATCACCAGGACTCCAAAACGTTTTCTATTTCAATAAAGTTAGAAAAGGAAGTACAATCAAGGTTTTCCTTCTTGAAATACTCTAGCAGAGAACCGGTAGCAAAGACATAATGACTCTTTGTTGCCGGAAAGATATCAGAAGAGCCATCCCCAATATAGACTACACGGTAACCTTGATTAAGGAAAGAATCGACATAAGCAGCCTTGACATCAGCATTAAGAAACATATTATTAGGGCCTATATGCTGAACTTTTAGCCCATCGGGGAAAAAACTTGTTTCAGCGGCGAACACCTCAACGTCGGTAATACCGATATCGCCCAATATTTCTTTAATATAGAAATCCAGGCCATTACTGACAATGACAAACCGGAATTTCTTCCGGCGGCAGCAGGCAAGAAGTTCTTGAAAGCCAGGGCGTACTTTTACCTTTCCTCTCACTACGTTCAGCAAGCTTGCCCGATCAGCTTTGACCATAAAGAAAGCTTTTGCATTAAATTGTCCGACTGTCATCCTGCCTTCTTGATATTCTCTGAATAAGTGCCTCCATTTTCCCTTGGCAAAAGCATCAAGTATTATGAAACTAGCATCCTCTTCGGTAATTGTCCCATCAAAATCACACTGAACAATAGTTTTATGCATTTTGCTCAATTACTGCAACTACCTCCAGGTTAGACGCTATGAACCTTAACCAGGTTGGTGCTCCCCGGAACGCGCAAAGGAATACCGGCAGTTATCACCAAGAGGTCGCCCTTTTCGGCAATACCTGTCTCCAGAGCAACTTCTGCTGCTAATCCAAAGCCCTCTTCAAGATTTTTGAGTTCGGGCTTTCTAACAGGAAGAACTCCCCAGGGCAGAGAAAGACGCCTTACGATAGTTTCGAGTGGCGTAACAGCTATAATAAATTGCTGCGGCCGGTATTTTGATAATCTTAAAGCTGTAGTCCCACCCGTAGTAAAAGCGACAATACATTTAGCGTTCACCTGGTGGGCTATCTGGCAAGCAGCTCTGGATGTGGCATCATTGACTTCAGGTAGAATGTCCTGCCACCCACTTCGGAGTATCTGTTCGTAGGGAAATGCTGATTCAGCCTGTATAGCGATTCTTACCATCATCTCGATAACTTCGATCGGGTAGCTCCCAATAGCTGTTTCCTCCGAAAGCATCAGGGCATCACTACCATCAAGTATGGCATTAGCTACATCGGTTGCTTCTGCCCTTGTAGGAGTAGCTGAACGGACCATCGACTCAAGCATCTGAGTAGCTGTTATTACCGACTTTCCCTGACGGTTTGCTTCATTTATGAGTTGTTTCTGTGCCAGCGGTACTTTCTCAATACTAATCTCAGATGCTAAATCCCCCCTAGCTACCATTATCCCATCGCTGACCCGAAGTATGGCTCCACTCTGTTCTAAAGCTTGCGCCTGCTCTATTTTGACGATGACAGGTATTCTGCTTTCCATTCTTAGAAGCAGTGCCTTTACCTCCTCGACCTGTTGGGCTGAAGAGACGAAAGAAAGGGCAATAAAGTCAGACTCCTGGGAAATAGCGAACTTTAGGTGTTCCTCAAAAACATCTTCAATGTCCCCGGTACGTTTTTTGTACCCAGGAAGGTCAAGGAGAACTCCAGTTGGCAGTCCGAGTTTCCGGCTCAATGAGCGAACGGCAGAAATGAGTTGACGATGCTCCTCAAGAGTACCATAGGAAAGATTAAGCCGCGCAATGTCCATGCCAGCTTTCAGTATCTTTTCGATAATTTCCGGAGAATTGCTGGCAGGACCTAGGGTACAGACTATCTTGACATGCCGTTTCATCTTAATCTGATTCCTTGATAACATATTATATAGTCTATAAATATCTATCAAGCAGGCGTTTCGCTATTTTAAGCCAGTCCAGAATAGCAATTTTCCTGCCACAGGCATTGGCACAGGCGCCACATTCGTTACAGATATCAACACGGTGACCCTCTAAATTGTAGATAAAGCGTACTCTTTCAACATCATCATACATAATAGCATCGTTGTAGAGTTCGAAGATACGAGGCACATCAATGCCCAGAGGGCAGGGCATACAACCTCGGCAAGATGTGCAGGGAATAGGTTTTAGCTTGAGGTAAGCATCCCTTACCTGGCTGATTAGCACCTGTTCTACGACGGTAAGGCTACCCGGCTCGGCACTATCAGCTAGGGTAACATTCTCAATTACCTGTTCCATAGTGCTCATATCACTCACCACAGTAGATACTTCTGGAAGATTCCAAGCCCAGCTTAACCCCCACTCAGCAAGGGTACGTTTTTTTGAAGCGTTTGCCCATATTCCAGCTACTGATTCCGGCGGCTCTTTAGTCAGCCATCCCCCTTTAAGTGGTTCGGTAATAACCACAGCGAGTCCCTTATCAGCAGCAAACTTGAGTCCGCCAATACCAGGGTGATGGTCTACGTCCATATAACTGTACTGGAACTGACAGAGACTCCAGTTATCATAGTCACCTACTATCTCTCTGAGTGATTGGAAATGGTCGTGGAATGAAAACCCAAGGTTACCAATTCGCCTATCCGCCAAAGCTGCCTCTGCCCAACGCAGTATATCCAAGCCCTTTAATCTAGGCCAGGTCTCTCGGTTCAATCCTCCCAGAAGATAGAAATCTATATTATCCGCCTGTAACCAGACTAATAGCTCATCCAGGAAGCGGTTGAAATCCAAATCAGAGCCTATCAAAAATGACGGCAGACTGGCGGCAATCTTGACTTTCTGTCGATAGTCGTCTTGAAGTGCCAGACTAATCAATCTGGCCAGATATCTATATTGGCTTTCATCATATATATAGCCAAGGTTAAGATAGTTGACACCATGGTCAATAGCATAGCGCAGCATCTTAATAGATCCAGATTCGTTCATACTGGACTGGTCTTTATCTGACACTGGAAGCCGTGTAACACCGAAGCCTAACACTGATACTGCCCAGCCCAGAGTACCAAATTTACGATACCTTATTGTTTTCCTCCCCTACTTCAATTAATATAACCATGCCATACGGCTTAAGTACTATTTTGCTTCCACCCATGGAGAAGCGTGCTCACCGCTCAGACAAATTACGAAAAATCCGTAAGGTCTATCGACCCACCTAGTGATAAGCGGTAGATGCGGGAATCCTGCAGGACAAATGGCAACGGTAGGTTTATTGAAGATATGCCTCTCATAGTCTTTGCCCATACCTAACTCTAACTCAGCGCCAAGGTAATTCAGGTCATTAGGATCAAGCCCGACAAAACATAGAATTTCCTCTTCGGGATGGTAATGAGCTTCACCACCACGGTGCCATTTACCGCACTTACTGTAAAATCCCCAGGTGAAATTGACGTTAAACCCTTCAAGGTCTTTACCGTAGAGCCAGACAATCTGGTCCCCATTTCCTGGACCCACCCCCATTTCCGCCGGTCTCATGATTCCATCTCTGCCGATTACCCTACTATATCCCATTCCGCTTTCATCTCTCTGCCCCGGTTCAACAGCGGTAATCATTTTCTTAATTAAGTGGCTGTATTTTGTGCCATTTTCTTTAGATGACTTTGAGATTCGAGTAACTGATTCAGCTTTATAATCCGTTGCTAGACCTATGGAATAATGGACGATAGTCCTATCGACCTTTCTTACCGTAACCGGTCCATGCGGCGTTCCCTTTGGGATAAGCACCACCGAAGGCCGGCTAAACACATGCTCTTCTCTTTCCTCACCAAGCTCGATCGAGACTTCGGCTCCTAAATATAGAATATTATTATTGTCAGTCCCCTCAAAGACTAAGCATTCATCGTAAGGATGAACCACTGCCCCTTTAACCGGGTGCATCACAGTCGGGTCATCAATAAAGCCATAGGAAAAATGAGCATTAAATCCTTCTAAATCCTTACCTTCCATCCACATTCGTGGTTCAGAATACAAACCCTCCGGTGGCTGTTTGACAGGTATTGGTTTTACCAGATGTGGATATTCTTTCTTTGCCAATTTTAATACCTCCTATTTCAAATTTCTATAGTGACTTTTGCCTTATCCATTGACTACCGAGTACTTTCACCTCCCTTCGACATCAAGTCCAGGCTATAAATGTTCGATTCGGTTAACTGTCATATCTTATAATACTAAAAAATATACTTCAACAATTAGTACGAAACCGTTTCACTCGCAGCATTTTTGTTGAATAAAAGGGTACGGTCTGGTTTAATTGAGGGCATCATTAAAAGATTGGAGGGAAAGGATGTTACTTTCAAACAGGGTGGCTATCATCACTGGAGGTGCCAAAGGGATGGGAAGAGCTATGGCAATCAAGTTTGCTGAGGAGGGCTGTTCAATCGCCATTGCTGATATCAGTATGAAAGAAGCAAATGATACCTTGGCCGAAGTCTTAAAAAGAGGAGTAGACGGACTTGCCATAGAATGTGATGTTACTAATGGTAAGCAGGTACAAAATACTGTAAATCAAGTCTTTAATAAATTTGGTAAAATTGATATTCTGGTCAACAATGCCGGAGGTATGACTAACTCTCCTCCGATAGAAAATATGACCGAGGAGGACTGGGACAAGGCTCTAGCCTTAAATTTAAAAAGTGATTTTCTGTTCTGCAAGTATGTCGTACCCCACATGAAATCAAAAAGATATGGCAAGATAATCAACCTTTCTTCAGTTGGAGCAATCAATCCTCCAGCCCATGCGGTAAATTATAATACGGCTAAAGCAGGAGTAATAGGACTTACCTATGATCTAGCCCACGCACTAGCGCCTTTCAATATCTGTGTGAACGCTATTCTGCCAGGACCGGTACGGACATCATTCTACGATAAGGCGATAGGTTCAATGACGGAAGAAGAGAAGGACAAGTTTTTTGAGAATATGGGCAAAAGGAGCGTACCATTGAAGAGAGTGGGTACCCCGGAGGACATTGCAGGATCAGCGCTATTTCTGGCTTCAGAGCTTTCTGCTTTTATTACAGGTGATACCTTACTCGTCTCTGGAGGAATACCACTTTTACCGTAACATGATAAGGTGAAGATAATAATATCGTAAAAAAAGGAGGTAGAGCTAGAGCTCTACCTCCTCAAGTTTCTAATGACTCAAACTTGATATATTTATCTGACTTATGATATCAGGTCTAGTATCCCATAGATTTCCTTAAATCCTGGTCTACCCACACCCACTCAGGCCAGGTAAATGCTAGCCAGCCCATAGAAATTTCCCCAGAGTAGTTCTTCAGCCAGGGCCACCACAGGGTATAAGTAGGATATCTGGGGGTCGGGATCACCCAAGCCCCGGGAAGCAGGTACTTCATCAACTCTCTGGTTTCCTTCATAGCCGCAGGCAAGTCGGTTATGGCGGTTGTAAGCATATGATTCGTCGCTTCGTTAACATGAGCATCGTTGATACGGCTAAAGTTACTTGAGGTTACTCCAGTGTATCCGGCTACCTCGGGCCAGGAAGAAGGAGGTGGTATGGCAGCCACTGCCATTTCGTTGTACCCAACACTGTTCAGTGTACCCCAATAAGCTCCAAACTCGACTTTGTTAAATGTTAACTCGATACCTACCTTAGCCCACTGATCTTTGATTATTGAGTAGTAATCAACATCAGCATCATTCGTCATCAGGATCTCGCCCTTGAAGCCATCAGGATAGCCGGCTTCTGTCAACAGTTCCCTCGCCTTATCCGGGTTATAAACATAAAGCTCTTTCACCTCATCGGGGCAATCCGGGTCATCGAGACTGAGGTAGAGATCCTCATATCCTTTTTGATACCAATAAGGCCAGGTCAGGATTTGTCCAAGACCCTGGTACAGACTTTCGTTTATCGTGTTAAAGTCAGTTGCCATCATCATAGCTTTACGGACTCTGACGTCAGCATAGGGTGTTCCAGGCAGGTCAGTCCTCATTCCCAGCAAGGATGCGGACCACAAACCGCCTACCGCTTCCTTTAGATCCGGATTTTGCTTAACAAATAAGGCTCTGTCTTCGATTGAAATGCTGCCCAACTGATCAAGTTGCGCGGTTCGGAAGCCAGCTTGCTGGGTAGAAAGGTCGGGCATGATAATATATTTAATTTCATCGAGATAAGGCAACTGGTCGCCCTTCCCCGGACCTACTGGATTCTTTCCCCAGTAA
Source organism: uncultured Dehalococcoidales bacterium (assembly GCA_964403625.1). Lineage (GTDB taxonomy): Bacteria > Chloroflexota > Dehalococcoidia > Dehalococcoidales > UBA2162 > CAYOHA01. The sequence goes on from CAYOHA010000042.1 coordinate 10,378, forward strand.
TTAGGGTTCCTTTTTACCGTCACGCTATTACCAGCTACGTAATCTTCGATCATGAACGCCCCAGCGCCAACACAGGCATGCCAATCAGTTGTCGATTCCGGATATGCTTCGTCCAGCTCCGACGGGAATATTTGAGTCCCATCGCACAGGAACATTATGCCATTTAGAAGTTGTGCTATAGGAAAGGTATACTTAAGCTCGTTCGGACTGATTTTCTCTCCTTTAATACCATGCATCCAGGGGAAAAAGGCGTAAATATAGGCTCCGGGATGGGCTCTAGAGTCATTCATACGCGCATCGAAGTTCCAGAGGACATCATCAGCAGTAACTTCCCGACCGTTGACCAGTTGGCTGGCTGGATTATTCGGGTCAAGACCGTAGTGTATACCATCCTTAACCTTTATATACATACTTCCTGTTTCTCCTCCAGGATCAGCTTCCCAGCGTATGTTCTCAGCGAGAGTATATGCCTGGATTCCTGGAACCCTAGTGCTTGCTTCAAAGCCCACAATATTTTTGCCATAACCACCAGCGGGTCCCTTTGCCCAGTCACCAGCCCAGAGCCATTCATGACACACTTGGACAGGAGTCGAAGCTGCAAGTGACCACGGAAGCCAGTCATTGACATCAAGTGCCATCATTAATGTAATAGAGCCGCCATATTGCGGTGTATCTGAAGAAGGCTGCTCTTCTTCTCCTTTCTCACCACAGGATGCTATCACCAGAGACAGCACCATCAGGCAACTCACCAACATCCAGATAATCTTCCCTTTCATATTTCCTCCTCTCTACTAATATCTACACAATCAGCCTTATTTTCACCATACTATCTATCAAACTATAATTCTTTATTATTCAGTCTGTCCTATCTCAATGCTACACCTCCTTAACTAGACTAACACTAAAGCCCATTTACTCTCAATATTCATATGAATATAAAAGGGTATCAGAAATTACTATATTATCCAGTAATCTCGGTACCCTTCGTTTCATCATTTTCACCTCCTGCGATAGAAGGTATGAGGTGTATAGAGCTTGGTTTATTGCAAGTTTACATATTTGTGGTGAAGTATAACTCTTTTGTATAACATTGTCAATGGAGAAAAGGTCCTCCACATAAAGAAAGGAGGTAGAGCTCAAGCTCTACCTCCCATTTTTACGATGATTAGTCCTTTAAATTTTACCGAGCTATTATGTTATGTCTAGTATTCCATTGATTTCTTCAGGTCATTGTCGACCCAGACCCACCACGGCCAGTTAAACGCTAACCAGCCTACATTGGTCTCACCGGAATAATTCTTCAGCCAGGGCCACCACAGGGTGTAGGTAGGATATCTGGGTGTCGGGATTACAAATGCCTTGGGAAGAATGTATTTCATCAATTCTCTAGTTTCTTTCATGGCCGCATTTAGGTCTGTTATGGCAGTCAAAGCTGTGGCGGCTGCCACCTTGTTAATATAAGGGTCGTTGAGGATACTGGCGTTACTCCAGGTTGTCTGGGTATATGCAGCTGCCTCGGGAAAAGTTGAAGGAGGTGGTACGATGCCAGTTATCATCTCATCGTAAGCCACGGTGGCTATCACATTCGTCCATTGGCCGGATTCCAGGGGTTTAAGTGTCATGTCAATACCCACCTTGGACCACATATCTTTGACTATCGAGTAGTAATCTACCTCATTTTGCGTCATTATAACCTCGGTCTTGAATCCATTGGGATAGCCTGCCTCTGTCAGGAGCTGTTTCGCCTTCTCCGGGTTATAAACGTACAGTTCTTTTACTTCATCAGGACAATCAGGGTCATCGAGGCCAAGGTAGAATCCTTCGTATCCTTTCTGCTTCCAGTAGGGCCAGCTCTGGATTAGCCCCAGACCCTGGTATAAAGAGTCATTAATCTCGTTAAAGTCGGTAGCCATCATCATTGCCTGGCGGACGCGGACATCCGCGTAAGGTGTTCCGGCTCGGTCTGTCCTCATGAAAAGCAGGTTCACAGCCAGTACACCGCCTGCCGCTTCCTTTAATTCTGGATTTCCTTTAATCATCTGAGCCCTTTCTTCTATGGAAAAGGGATTCATCTGGTCCAGCTGACCTGTACGGAAGGCGGCTAAACGGGTAGACAGGTCGGGCATCAGAATATACTTGATTTTATCCAGATAGGGTAGCTGGTCACCTTTTCCTGGACCAACCGGATTTGTTCCGTAGTAATTGGGGTTCCTCTTGACCGTCACAGCATTGCCGGGAACGTAATCCTCCATCATGAACGGCCCGGCGCCTACAGCGCACTTCCAATCGGTCGTCGATTGAGCGTGGTATACCTCGTCCAGCTCCGGTGGTAATATCTGGGTTCCGTCAAGAACGTCCATTATTGCATTTATAAATCTTTCTATGGGAAATGTTAACGAAAACTCCTGCGGGCCGATTTTTTTGCATGTAATGCCATGGATCCAGGGGAAAAAGGGGTAGATACAGGCTCCGGGATGGGTTCTGGTGTCATTCATGCGCATATCATAGTTCCAGATAACGTCATCGACGGTTAATTCACGGCCGTTGACCAGACGACTGGCTGGATTATTAGGGTCAAGACCGTAGTGTATGCCTTCCTTAACTGTTATGTAAATGGTGGCCGTTTTGCCTCCTTCATCAACAGACCAGTGTATGTCCTCCCCAATATAATTTGCCTTGAGACTGGGAATATTAGTGCTGACTTCCCAGCCCACATCGTTGGTGCCGTAGCCGCCAGCAGGTCCCTTCGCCCAGTCGCCGTTCCAGATCCAGTCGTTACATTGCTGGACGGGAGACGACGGCGCAAGCGACCACGGAAGGAAGTCGTTCACGTCCGTGGTCATGGCTAAGGTAATGGAGCCTCCATATTTCGGGGCTTCTGTTGTGGGTTTCTTTACTTCCTCTTTTGCTGCTTCTTTTTCCTTCGTTGTTACTGTTTGTCCTCCCTCTTCCGTGATCTTCGCCTCTTCTTCTGCTTTCGGGCCGCAGGATGCTATCACTAGAGATAGCACCATCAGGCAACTCACCACAAGCCAGATAATCTTCTTTTTCATATCTATCTCTCCATTTTTTTATATCTAACCAATCAGTCTTAATCCACCATACTATATATCCCTCTATAACCTAATTGTATTGTTTAGTTATCCTATATCAATAGAACACCTCCTCGATTGTCTTATTGGTAAGCTCGATTATGCTTATTTTAGAGTTAAAATAAGTTAAAAATAATATAAATAGAAAAAGGGCACAATAAACTACTGTATTATCCAGTAATCCTTATGCCCTTTGTTTCATCATATCCACCTCCTGCAAAAGAAGATGTAAGATGGTCAGGCTATTTTTTATTTCGATTCTACATATTTGCGCTGAAGTATAACTCTTTTATTTTATGTTGTCAATGGGTAAAAAGCTGATTGCTTGAGATTGATATAGATGGTATGTAAGGTGTATCATATTATAAGTGTCAGGGTCGCGTGTTAATTAAGACTGCTGTTAAGTGGAAGATAATCACCGTTATCGGTTTGTCATACTATCAACAATAATCCTGGTTCGATGTTGTGTGGGGCTCATCTGGGCTTCGGCAGGACCATTATTACCATTAATAATGCAGGCGTACGATCTCAGCCGGGGTTCTGCGGGCTGGTTTGCCTCTGCGGCGCCTATCACTATAGCGGTGGTATCCTTACCTCTCAGCATCATTTGTGCCAGATATAGCCTTAAATGGACATTC
>CAYOHA010000043.1:0-14087 GCA_964403625.1 uncultured Dehalococcoidales bacterium
TTGAACCTGAGGTTATGGCGCGGGTACCGCCTGAGACCTGGTTTAGTTTTGAACGTAACGTCTTTCCCGCGCTGCTGGATGACGAAGAACCGGTCTATGCCTACACTTCAACCGGCTACTGGATGGACACAGGGAATACAGAAAAATATCTTCAGTTGCATCGAGACCTTTTTGGTGGTAAGAGTGGGTGGTATAGCCCTACCAAAAAGCTGGTTATTGGAGAGCAAACTGATATTCATCCTGAAGTCAGGAAAACAGGGCAGGTCGTCCTTGGTGCTAATTGTTCTATTAGGCGGAGGGTAAAGCTAATCGGACCTGTGGTTATCGGGGATGGATGTACTATCCTGGAAGATACTGTGATTGAAGACTCTATCATCTGGCGAAATGTTCGGCTAGGACTAAGGGTCAGCCTTAAAAACTGTATTCTGGCTGATAATTGCTGCATTAATCCGGATTGTATTTGTGAGGGCTCGGTGCTGGGTGATAACGTAACTTTAACCAGAGGTTGCCGGCTTAAACCAGGCAGCAGAATCTGGCCAGGGACAACCGTGTAAGAATAGTATTATCTCTCTCAGGTAGATTTATCCTCACCAGGATATTTCAGGCTGAAGAGAGTGTCGCTAAGTTAAAAAACAACATTTCAGAGAAAGTCTGAGCCTATCTGTCTTTAAGTGCTATCTGTGCCTATGATATAATCGTTTAAGATACTTATCTGCAGGGGGCAAAAGGAGGCGGGTATGTCAGATATTAGAGAGACAAGCGAACCTACCCATCTACCCACGGGTACGCGGCTGTGGCCATTAAAGAGGTATACGGAGATACATCGCCGCTCATTGGAGAATCCTGAGCGTTTCTGGTCAGAAGAAGCCAGAAAGCTGGATTGGTATGAGACCTGGGATAAAGTCCTAGACTGGAAGCCACCGTACGCCAGGTGGTTTGTTGGAGGCAGGCTTAACGCTTCTTTCCAGTGTGTTGACCGTCATGTCAGGACCTGGAGAAAAAGCAAGGTAGCAATATACTGGGAAGGGGAAAATGGTGAGACAAGAGTGCTAAGCTATTCTACCCTCTACCGCTCGGTTAACCGTTTTGCCTCAGTACTGAAGAAGCTCGGAGTCGGCAAAGGGGATAAGGTTGCTCTTTATATGCCGATGATACCAGAATTGCCGATCTTTATGCTTGCCTGTGGTCGGATTGGCGCCGTACATACCGTGATTTTCTCCGGCTTCAGTTCACAGGCGATAGCTGACAGAGTTAATGACACACAGGCGAAGGTTGTTGTTACGGCTGATGGTGGGTACCGCCGGGGTAAAACCATAAAACTTAAGGAGATAACTGATGAGGCAGTAAAACGCTGTCCTTCTGTAGAGAAGGTGATCGTAGTCAGAAGGACAGGTGAGGAAATACCGTGGACCGAGGGAAGAGACATCAGGTTATCCTCAATGCTGGATGAAGCTGATAAATATGTTTCGCCTGAGCCGATGGAATCAACCCATCCGCTATATATCCTCTATACATCGGGGACTACCGGAAAACCGAAGGGTGTTGTCCATGGGACTGGTGGCTACCTTGTCTTTAATCACTCAGCATACGAGTGGGTGTTCGATATCAGAGAAGAATCTGTCTTCTGGTGCACGGCTGATGTCGGTTGGGTAACAGGGCATAGCTCTATCGTTTATGCTCCTCTATCCCATGGCGCGGCTATTGTTCTTTATGAAGGAGCACCTGATTACCCGGCGGTTGACAGGTGGTGGGATATTATCGAGAAATATGGGGTTACCGTTTTTTACACATCGCCGACAGCTATCCGGATGTTTATGCGTTCTGGAGCAGAATGGGTAGAGAAATATGATCTCTCCAGCCTTGAGCTTCTCGGAAGCGTTGGCGAGCCAATAAACCCGGAAGCCTGGTACTGGTATTATAAACATATCGGCAAGGAGAGATGTCCCATTGTTGATACCTGGTGGCAGACAGAAACGGGAGGTATTATGATATCACCCACTCCCGGGATTGAGCAGATACCGTTAAAACCCGGTTCGGCAGCTCTACCTCTCCCTGGTGTGGATGCTTCGATTGTTGATGCTAATGGTAATGAGCTTCCGGCAGGTCAGACTGGCTTTCTTGTCATTAAGAAACCCTGGCCCGGTCTGTTGCTTGATATCTACGGTGCTCCGGAACGTTACAAGGAGACATACTGGACGCGTTTTCCAGGTTATTACTATGCCGGAGACTTTGCCATGCGTGATGAAGATGGCTACTTCTGGTTGTTGGGCAGGGCGGATGAAGTGTTGAAGATAGCCGGACACCGTATCGGGACAGCCGAGCTTGAGGATGCCGTTATTTCCCATCCTTCCGTAGCTGAGGTTGCTGTGGCAAGTAAACCAGACGAGATAAAAGGAGATGCTATTGTCCTTTTTATCACCCTGAAAGAGGGGCAGAAGCCTTCGGAAACTTTAAAGAAGGAAATTAACCAGCACCTTCGTACCAGTATTGGCCCCATCGCTTCTGCTGATGAAATATACTTCGTGGAATCAATGCCCAAAACCAGGAGTGGCAAAATTATGCGCCGTGTCCTTAGAGCAGTGGCTTCAGGGCAGAGTCTTGGTGACCTTACCACACTTGAGGATGAAGCCTCTATCGAAGAGGTTAAAAAGGCGTACGAAAGGTTGAAAAAGGTATCCGGATGATTCTTGACAGTTTAAGGAAATATGAAAACTATGTGGGAAAAACTAAAAAAAATAGCTGAACGTTACCATGAGATTGAGGAGCAGATTGCTAAGCCTGAGATAGCCTCTGACCCGAAACAGCTACAGAAACTGGCTCGTGAGAGAGCCAGTATTGAAAATGTAGTAACCAGATACAGGGAATATGAAACAGCATCCAGGTCACTGGCGGAAACGAAGGAGATGCTACAAGACAGGCTGGACGAAGAGATGAAAGTCCTGGTCAAGCAGGAAATAGAAGACCTGGAATCACGCCTGGAGTCTCTGTCTCAGGAATTGAAGCTTGCCCTCCTACCCAAAGACGATAGAGATGAAAGAGACATCATTATGGAGATACGGGCTGGAGCTGGTGGTAATGAGGCCGGTCTGTTTGCAGCTGATCTCTTCCGTATGTATAGCCGATACGCCCAGTCTAAAGGCTGGGATGTTGACATAATAAATATTAATGAAAGTGGTATTGGTGGCTTCAAGGAAATTATCTTTGAGATAAACGGGAAAGGGGCTTTCAGTCGGCTGAAGTATGAGAGCGGCGTCCATCGGGTACAGCGGGTGCCTGTTACCGAAGCTTCAGGCAGAATTCACACCTCGACGGCGACGGTAGCGGTACTTCCCGAGGCTGATGAGGTGGAAGTAGACATTAACCCCGATGACCTGAGGATTGATATATTCCACAGTGGTGGTGCCGGGGGACAAAATGTAAACAAGGTTGCCACTGCGGTGCGCATCACCCACCTGCCCACAGGGATGGTTGTCACCTGCCAGGATGAACGTTCGCAATTAAGAAACAAGAACAAAGCAATGGCAGTACTCAGGGCAAGGCTCCTGGATATAGAAAGACGCAAGCAGGAAGAAGAAGTAGTCAAACAGCGACGCTCCCAGGTAGGTACGGGCGAACGTGCCGAGAAAATACGGACCTATAACTTCCCCCAAGACCGAGTTACCGACCACCGCATCAGCTTGACACTCCACAATCTGGAAAAAATAATGGGTGGAGACTTTGACCATCTTATTGATGCTCTGGCTACCGATGACCAGGCGAAGCAGCTACAGGAGCAGTTGGCGTGACCGTAAAACAGGCATTGAGTTATGCCAGAGAGATTCTTGTTGCCGGCAATATTGAAGAATCTGCTATAGAGTCTGAGTTACTGCTAAGGCATACCCTGCATATAGACCGTGTCCAGCTATATCTTAGTCTCGACCGTGAACTGAGTCCTGAACAGTATGAAGAGTTCCATCGACTGGTCCAGCGTCGCCTTAATCACGAGCCTGTCGCCTATATAACAGGGCACCGGGAGTTTTACGGCCTTGATTTCTATGTCGATTCAAGTGTCCTTATCCCCCGCCCGGAGAGTGAACTGCTGGTGGAGAAGAGTCTGGAACTGGCTCAAAAGCATCCTTTATCTACCGTCGCTGACATTGGTACCGGCTGTGGTGCTATAGCTATCAGTCTGGCATTGAAGCTCCCAGATACACAGATCTATGCCACCGATATATCAACTTCTGCTCTTAAAGTTGCCTTTTCTAACTGTAAGAAATATGGTGTAACAGATAAAGTCATCCTTTTACAGGGTGATATGCTTGTACCCTTACCCGAGGCTGTAGACCTTATTGTCGCCAATCTGCCCTATGTCAGCGAATCAGAATTAGCTGGAGTAAATACCAATAATTTCGAGCCTTCTCTAGCCCTGAACGGTGGTATAGATGGCCTGGAGAAAATACGCCTTCTTAGTACACAGGTAAAAGGTAAGCTGTGCCCTGGTGGTTATTTGCTTTTAGAGATTGGACGGGGGCAGGGAGAAGCAGTAACCGATTTTCTTCGTAGCCTGTTCCCCTCGGCTTTTATGGATATGATAAAGGATCTAAGCGATATAGAGCGGGTAGTGAGCGTATCATCATTCAACTAAGTTGACTCAGCAGACTGTTTATTGTAAATTATTAAATTAGATTGTCCCTCAGAAATTTCCATTAAGTCTTATATAGAAGGAGTAGCTACGCTATGAACATGATTGTCTGTTGCAAGCAGGTAATTGACCCTGAAGCACCACCGGCGAGTTTTAAGGTTGATACCTCAGTTAAAAGAGCAATACCGCCTCAGGGTGTACCGCCTGTTATCAGTCCCTTTGACGAGAATGCGTTAGAGGCGGCACTGAAGATTAAGGATGCTCAGGGAGGAAAAATCACCATTGTTAGCCTGGGTGTTAACCTGCTTCGGGATGTGGTGAAAAAACCGCTGTCTATGGGGGCTGATGAACTCGTGCTGCTTGAAGATGAAGCTTTCGCTGAAGGTGATGGCTGGTCAATCGCCTATGCCCTGGCGATGGCAATTAAGAAGATAGGTGTGTATGATATTATCTTTTGTGGCAGGCAGGCTGCCGACTGGGACAGCGGACAGGTAGGCTCAGGTATTGCAGTGATACTTGGACTCCCCTGTGTCACCTTAGCCAGGAAAGTTGACGTTAATAATGGTAAGGCAAGGGTTGAGCGAGTAACCGCAGATGGATATGAAGTCATCGAAGTATCTCTACCCGCTCTTATTACAGTAAGCAATGAGCTTGGTGAAGCTCGTTATCCCACAATTAAAGGGATTATGGCGGCTAAACGTAAAGAACCTGTTATATGGAAACCAGCCGATATTGGTGTTGAAACTGCCCGACTTGGAGCTAATGGACGGCGTACAAAGTTGCTTAAATTGTTTCAACCGGTTCGAGAAGGTAAATGTGAGGTAATTACCGGTGAGAGCCCGGAGGAAGCGGCCACTAACTTGGCTCTTAAACTTAGAGAAGCTAAGGTATTATAAAGATGTTATTTAATAAAAATGATGGAGGTATTTTGAATGTCTGACAATAAAGGTGTTATGGTCTTTTGTGAAGTGACAGAAGGAAAACTGAGTGCTATCACCACTGAACTCCTGGGGTGTGGTAGAAAACTGGCTAATGATTTGGGTCAGGAATTAGGTGCTTTGCTAGTAGGCAGTGATGTAGGTAATTATGCTCAGGAAGCTATTGCCTTTGGCGCCGATAAGGTATATCTAGTTAATGACCCCCTGCTAAAAGATTATCAACCAGATCCTTACCTAGCAGTACTGGAAAAAGTAGCCAAACAGCTAAAACCTCAGATTATTCTGATGGGGCAAACCTCCATCGGTAGCGATATTGCTCCAAGGTTAGCCTTCAGATTAGAAACAGCAGCTACTCTGGACTGTGTGGCTCTGGAAATTGATACTGCCTCCAAGCGTCTCCTGCAAACTAAGCCTGTGTATGGAGGAAATGCTCAAGCTGTCTATGTTTTTGAGAATGACCCGCAGATAGTTACAGTCAGAGCTAAATCGATGTCAGCCCTCCCACGGGATAGTTTAAGAAAAGGAGAAGTGGTTAATATCGAAGCGGGCATTGACCCATCAGTGATAAAAGTCAAAGTTCTGGAGAAGGTAAAAGAAGAGGTAGAGGGAGTAAAGCTGGAGGATGCTGCCGTAATAGTCTCTGGAGGTAGGGGTGTTGGTGGGAATGAAGGTTTCAAACAGTTGGAGGAGCTAGCTAAGTTAATGAAAGGAGCGGTTGGTGCAACACGGCCTGCCTGCGATAATGGTTGGATGCCGGATAAGGCACAAGTAGGGCTCACCGGTAAGATTGTCTCTCCTGACCTTTATATTGCCGTGGGTATCTCAGGTGCCAGCCAGCATATGGCTGGTTGTTCCGGCGCTAAGACCATTGTAGCTTTTAATAAGGACCCCGAGGCAAATATCTTCAAGATGGCTCATTACGGTGTTGTCGGTGATTGGAAAAAGACTTTTCCTGCATTTGCTCAAAAGATTAAAGAACTGGTATCAGGTTAAGGCATTTTATCTCTGGTGCCTGTTAAAGAAATAAAAAAAGGAGGGGTTATATCCCCTCCTTTATATTATTATATATTTTATTGAATTAAGCTTTCGCTGCCTGCTTTTGAGCAATTATTTTCTGAGTTACTTGCTGGGGTACCGGTTGATAATGACTGAATTCCATAGTAAAACTGCCTCTACCCTGGGTTATTGATTTAAGGTCTATGGCGTAGCGAAGAATCTCAGCCAGCGGCACCTGTGCCTGGATGACATTGACTCCATTCTCAGGATTCATACCCTGTAACTGTGCCCGTTTGGTATTCAGGTCACCAATGATATCACCGGTGTAGTCCTCGGGAACAGTCACGGTGATATTCATTATCGGTTCCAGCAGGATAGGTTGTGCTTGTGCCAGTCCTTTCTTCAAGGCTCCATCTCCGGCAATTTTAAAACATATTTCTGAAGAATCAACCGGATGATAGCTTCCATCAAAGACAATCACTCGTATATCAGTAACAGGGTAGCGGGCTAGGATCCCTTCTTGAATTGCGCTATTGACTCCTTTTTCTACTGCCGGAATATAATTTTTAGGTATTCGTCCACCTACTACCCTATCGACAAACTCATGGCCACTACCACGGGGTAAAGGCTCCAGTTCCAGAAAGACATGTCCGTATTGGCCGTGTCCCCCAGTCTGTTTCCTGTGCTTATACTCAGCCTGGGTTGAAGTGGTAATAGTCTCTCTGTAGGGAACCTTTGGGATTTCAAGGTTGACACCTACTCCGAATTTACGCTGCATCTTCTCGGTGGCGACTTCAAGTTGAGTCTCTCCAAGCCCTGATAGAATTGTCTCGTTAGTTTCGCTTTCCCGGCGTACTTGAAGTGTAGGTTCTTCTTCGGCCAATCTGGACAAAGCGGTGCCCAGTTTATCAAGGTCAGCTTTGGTCTTGGGATACACCGCTTCGCTGAAAATTGGCTTGGGGAAGGAAATTGGAACAAGTTTTATCGGTTTGTCCTGATTACATAACGTATCGCCGGTACTTGTTATACTTAATTTAGCTACGCCGCCGATATCTCCAGCCTCGATTTTAGAGACTGGTTCCTGGTTTTTGCCTCTAACCGTAAATAACTGACCGATACGCTCTGTCTCACTCCGGGATGAATTCCATACCTGGGAGTTACTAGAAATCACACCATTATAAACACGAAAGTATGTGAGTTTACCGACATAAGGATCGGCAGTAGTCTTGAAAACCAGAGCAGCCAGGGGACCCTCCTTGTCCGGTTTCGTTGTCTCTTGTTTGCCGGATTCTCCAATGATTGCAATATCTCGCTCTGATGGTGATGGTAGGTAACTATTAATAGCGTCTAATAACAAGCCAGTCCCAATATTCTTCAGTGCAGAACCGACCAGTATCGGTACCACCTTACCAGATAATACACCCTGTCTTAAACCGATTCTGAGTTCTTCTAGTCCGAGTTCCTCTCCACCCAGATATTTTTCCAGCAGGCTGTCATTTACTTCAGCGGCTGCTTCTATTAACTTTTCACGGAAAGACTCGACCTGTTTTAGCAATGAAGAGGGTATTTCCTCCTCTTTAGCCTCTGGACCGGTATAGCTTTTCATAGTCAGAAGGTCAACCACCCCTTTGAAATCACTCTGAGCACCTATCGGTAGCTGTACCGGTACACATTTGGAGCCAAACTTGGTTTGTAGTCCGTCAACCGTCCGATAAAAATCAGCATTCTCGCGGTCCATTTTATTAATAAAAAGAAGACGGGGAAGATTAGATCCCTCACAATATGCCCACACCTGTTCAGTGCCAACTTCTACGCCAGAGGCAGCACAAACTGCAATTAGTGCCCCTTCGCATACTCTTATCCCTGCCTTAACCTCAGCGACGAAATCGGAATAACCGGGAGTGTCAAGTAGGTTAATTTTTACTCCTTTCCATTGGGAAGGAAGGACTGATAGGTTGATGCTGATGTGGTGTTTTATTTCTGCCGGGTCGAAGTCGGAAGTTGTGGTACCGTCATCAACCTTGCCTAACCGATTTATTACGCCGCAGCTAAATAGTATGGCTTCTGATAGTGATGTCTTGCCAGCGCCGTTGTGGGACAATAATACGAGGTTACGAATGTTCTCAAGTCCAGACTGCTCCATTTTTCACCTGCTCTCTCTTATCGATTCCACCATATTATAACCAAAGTCTGTAGACACGGGCAAGTAAGTGTAGGTGGTCAAAAAGTAGCTTTACTCTCTCTGGTTAGCTTAGAAATAGCGGAGTAACATAGGTCTCAATAATAGCTGCGATTAAGAATAAAGCCAGTGCTATTAATAGATACTTTGAGTTCCCTCTGAGACTAGGCATTAATAGCTTTCTTCTCTCTTTGTCAAAGAGGGATAATATAACCATTGTGCCGAAGCTAAGAGCGACTGCCTCAGCCATAATAAAAGCCGGAAGTTCGAATATACCGTGAGGAAGTAGTCCTACTAGCAGGTATCCAAGCGATTTCTCCTGAATTACAAGATTTGATACCAATCCAATGGCTCCGCCGTTGATAGCTAACGCCAGGACCGGCATCAGGCAAAAAAAAGGGCTGAGGGCAAAACTTACTAATACGGCGAGAACGTTCTTAAGAAAAATGAGGATAAATATGGAGGCTTGAGGCAATGGCGATAAGAAATCAGCCAGTTCCTCAAGAGCGGAAATTTCTTCAGAAAGTAAACCTTTGGTATCGACAGGGATAGCCAGCCCCAATGCCAGACCGGCACTAAATATAAAAATAGCAATAAGAACCCACCATTTATATCTCATCTCAAATACAACTCTGGTATAAACTACAGTAAGAAGGTTCTAGTAATTACCTGTTTATGTGCCAAATTTGTTATGGAAAATAATTTCAGAGAGTTCCTTTCTTGGAGGAGTTCTGGGTTCCTTGTCAGGATAGCCCAGAGGAGTCATTGATACCACACAGAAACCTTCTGGAACGCCTAGGATTGCGGCCACTTTTCTAGCATCGAACAAGCCTAGGTGCACTGTACCGAGTCCCAATGAATGAGCTGCCAGCACTAGGTTCTGCATCGCCAGGGCGGTATCAAACATATACCAATCGCCCTTATCTGTGGCGAATTCACCAGCGTTAAGGCCTGTTTTCCCAAGTTCAGCACAGGCAACAATTAAAAGTGGTGCCTGCTTAATGGCCATACTACCGCCGTTATCGACGAGTATATCACCTCTTTTGGATTTTATCAGACAATCAGCTATCCCCGCCTTTGTCTTGCTATCACTCACAACTACAAATCGCCAGCACTGCGTGTTCTTCCAGGATGGAGCCCACCGGGCAGCCTGTAGGACTGTTTGCAGGATCTTATCATCAACAGGGTCAGATTTATACTGGCGAATGCTTCTGCGGGTCTTAATAGCTTCGATAACGTCCATTCTATTCTCCTTATAGAAAATACTCCTTTTTACTCTTCCTCCCAGGCACCTTTACCGATAAGAGAGACGAAGCGGCAGCCACCCAAATTCTCGGTTTTATTTCTTTTTCTTTGCCGGGTAATTCTACACAACTCCTGAATATATCTCGATCCTACGGGAATTACCATCCGACCACCAATTTTTAGCTGTGCCAGAAGGTCAGCAGGCACTTCAGGAGCAGCAGCAGTAACTATTATTGCATCATAAGGTGCTTCTTCTGGCCAACCAAGGGTCTCCTTGGCTAGATATACTCTGATATTGGAATAGCCCAATCTATCCAGCACTTTCCTAGCAGTCTCGGCAAGAGCCGGCAGACGTTCTACTGTGATTACCGACTTGGTTAATTCGGCAAGAATAGCTGCTTGGTAACCACTTCCAGTACCGATTTCAAGTACCTTTACACTGCTATTAAGTTCTAGTGCCTCTGTCATAATGGCAACGATGAGTGGTTGCGAAATTGTCTGGTTAAGACCGATGGGTAAAGGTCTATCTTCATAAGCTAAATCTTGTTCCTCTGGCGGCACAAAAAGTTCGCGAGGTACCCGGGACATTGCCCTCAAAACCCTCTTATCCTTTATCTCAGTCTTTAAGTGCTCAATTAACCTGGCTCTTGCTGCTTCAAAGTCCATAATGATCCCGCTACCAGGGTAGAGGAACAAAGGCAAGCACAACGAGGATAATAAGCATTATCCCTGCTAGAATAGCAATAGTCCGTAGTTCGGTGGCTACATTGGTGTGCTGGCTTATGGCTGGTTTTAGCGTCGATTTTGGTGAGCTAACAACAGGGGCAACTTTCTTGGCTTGAGTGACTGCCTGTTGCTGGACAGTTGCAGGTGGACGGCTAATTACGCCTTTCTTTTTTCCTCTCGGGGCTGAAAACTTACCTCTTCTCCGTCGTGATTTGCTGGGCATTTCAAAAACTCCCTAATAAATCTCTTGATATTTCTATCATTATCTATATCCGTTTCCTATATCGAAAATAAAGGCTATAGGGACGTAGGCACTTATCAGGCTCTCCTGATCGTTATATACTATTTGGATCTGGGGTGCGATTTCTCGTAAGTACGCCGGACATGCTCGCTAGTGAGATGGGTGTAAACCTGGGTAGTAGAGATATTAGCATGTCCCAGTAGTTCCTGGACTGATCTCAGATCGGCGCCGCCACTCAGCATATGAGTAGCAAAGCTGTGTCTGAGAGTGTGGGGAGTAATTTCTTTATCCAGTCCGGCGGCTTTGACATAGCCTTTTAAAATTTGCCAGAATCCCTGTCGAGTCAGCCTGTCGCCACGACGGTTGAGAAACAGGGCTTTCTCATCGTCCCGACGTACAATCTTGGGACGGGCTTCTTTTAAATATTCTTCCACTACTACGGCGGCTTGTCGATAAATAGGGATCAGACGCTCCTTATGCCCTTTACCAAAACACCGGACAAAACCACCTGTTATATCTATGTCGCTAAGGTTCAAGGATGTCAATTCACTCACTCTCATACCGCTGGCGTACAACAATTCCAACATTGCTTTATCTCTTTTCGCTTCAGGTGTGGATTGCTTGGCTGGTTGTTCGAGTAAGCGGCGTACCTGACTGATTGAAATAGGTTTGGGCAACATTCTTGCCACATTGGGTGAAGCTATATTTTCGGTAGGATTTTCTTTAAGTCTGTCTTCGGCGACCATAAACTTAAAGAAAGACTTGGCGGCAGCTACCTTGCGGGCTAGGGTAGTGGCGGCATAATTTCTTTCTTTAAGATTAATTTGATAACTTAACATCCCCTGCCGGCCTAAAGTAGCCCATGATGGGATCAAGCCCTGCTTAGCAGCTTCCTTTTCTGCAAAGCTGGCTAATTGAGAAAGGTCATTCTGGTAAGCAGCTAAAGTATTTTCAGAAAAACCCTTCTCCACCTTAAGATATGTTAGGAAACGTTTAATGTCTTCTTTCACAACAATACCTCACTTGCCGTTAATTTTAGGTTATAAGTAAAAGCTTTCCGAAGATGTTATATACATTTTAACATAACTAAAAATAAAATTCACCAAAAAGTGGTTCTTGTCAGTAAGAGAAGTGAGTGCTTTAATTCTGTAGCTTCTCTCTTAACCTGAAGCTGGCAGGTCTTTGGTCCGGTTGTTATTAAGTCCCTCGGCAATTTTGCGGAAATGGAATCCGAAAACGGAAAGAATTACCGATAGATAGAGGACCCTCGGATACTTGAATAAGGTAGAAATCAGTAATTTCCAGTAGTATCTTCTTCCCTTTTCTACGATACCCAGGAACCACATAGATTTAATGAACCCTTCGATATGATAAAACCTCAGCTGAGATACCCTGACTCTTTTTGTTGGAGGTTTATACTCTTTGAGGAACGTCCAGATCCGCTCGTAGTATTGCTTGGGTGAGTAAATCGTATTCAGGATATGTCTGTAACCGTTAATAAGCGTTTCGTAGTTCATCTTAGGGATGAAGTTAATAGAAAAGTCTGTATTGTCCCCGGAGATATCCTTGACCAGTCTATTCTCCTTTTTAAGGCGTTGGTAAAGTCTTGTACCGCGAGGAGCGTTGAGTAAACCGACCATGGCTGTAACAATGCCGCTTTTCTGAATGAAGTTAATCTGGCTCCTGAAGATAGAAAGCGGGTCGTTGTCAAAACCAACGATAAACCCGCCCTGGACTTCAAAACCATGGTTTTGAATCTTCTTGACCGACGCCGCTAAGTCGCGCCCCTTGTTTGGTAACTTGTTACACTCTAACAGGCTTTCCTCGTTAGGGGTTTCTATGCCAATAAATATCCGGTCAAACCTTGCCTCTCCCATCAAATTCAGCAACTCTTCATCGTCGGCAAGATTAATCGAAGCTTCAGTGAAGAAAGCAAAGGGACTTTTTCTCCCTTTTGACCATTCGTTTATTGCTGGCAGGGTTTCCGCTTTTAGTTTTTTCTTGTTGCCGATGAAATTGTCATCGACTATGAAAACACCGCCCCGCCACCCATTGGTATATAGTGCTTCCAGCTCGGCTATGACCTGGTCTTTGCTTTTCGTCCGTGGTTTATGGCCATTTAGTATGATAATATCACAGAATTCACAATCAAACGGGCATCCACGGGAATACTGAATGCTCATTGATGAATAGTGTTTCATATTAATGAGTGACCATAATGGGAGAGGAGTGTTGTCTATATCGGGGCATTCATCGGACATATATATTGGTTTAGGGCATCCATTGTCCAGATCTTTCAGGAAAGGACGAAGGGTAACTTCCGCTTCACCAAGCACAAAGTGGTCAACACCTTCAAACTCATCATATCCGGTAGTAAAGAGGGGACCTCCGGCAACAGTTTTAGTACCCAGCCTTTTACATCGGGCGATAACCTCTTTTACCGACTCTCTTTGCACTACCATAGCGCTGATAAATACGTAATCAGCCCACTTAATATCTTCGTCATTCAGGGCAGTTACATTCATATCTACGAGTTTTTTCTCCCACTCATCAGGCAGCATGGCCGCTACAGTTAATAGACCCAAGGGAGGGAAGGCAGCTTTTTTGGAGATGAATTTCAGGGCATGGTCGAAACTCCAGAAAGTTACCGGATACTGTGGGTACACAAGTAATATTTTCAAATTTTACTCCTTGACTGATTATTATCAAAATAGCGGGATATCATTAAGCAAATATAAATATATCCTGCCTGATATGTTATTTCTTTTTACATATAAGAGTATTAACAAGTATACTACTTTGCTCTGGGGTTATTTGTCAACTATATCGCTCAAAGCCAATCGCAAAATTGTCATGCTGGAGCGTAGCGGCCTGCCCGCTTGCCTTCGCTGAAGCTTTAGCGCAAGCAGGCCGTCCCCCTGCCCGCCAGGGCTTGGCCAGGCGGGTCCGGGACTATGGCAGGCGGGAGCATCTCATGGTGTGTGGGGAGTAGATTCAATGGCTAAATAATCTGCTCATTTCGCGGGAGGGTCATAGCTCAAGTTTACCTTGACACCTAATATGACAAAGGGTATACTCAAACTGTGACGCGGGGTAGAGCAGTGGAAGCTCGTCGGGCTCATAACCCGGAGGTCGCTGGTT
>CAYOHA010000044.1:0-13885 GCA_964403625.1 uncultured Dehalococcoidales bacterium
TATCATAATGGACAGGGAGTGCTGGCTAGTCTCCCCAATCCCTTCTCCGCCATCCGCTACCACTCCTTGATAGTAAAGCGTGACGGACTCCCAAATTGCCTTGAAGTAACCGCTTGGACGGATGACGGTGAAATTATGGGACTCAGGCACCGCCAGCACCGGGTAGAGGGCGTCCAGTTTCACCCCGAATCCTTTATGACCGAAGTGGGGAAGGATTTATTAAAGAATTTTTTAACAAAAGAGAGGGCAAATCATGATTAAAGAAGCAATCGCTGCCTTAGTATCCGGGCATTCACTGAAGATGGAGGAGGCGGCTTCGGTTATGGAAGAAATTATGGAGGGGCAGGTTACTCCAGCTCAGTTCGGTGCCTTTGTTACCGCCCTCAGGCTCAAGGGGGAAACGGTTAATGAAATCGCTGGCCTGGCTAAAACAATGAGGGCTAAGGCTATTCGGGTAGAGACGACCGCTCCGGTAGTAGATGTTGTCGGCACCGGCGGTGATGGTCTAAATACCTTCAATATTTCCACCACGGCGGCCTTCGTTGTCGCCGGTGCCGGACTAAAAGTAGCCAAACACGGTAACCGTGCCGCCAGCAGTCAATGCGGTAGCGCTGATGTACTGGAAGCCCTGGGGGTGAAGTTTGAACTTAATGCCAGGCAGGTCCAGCAATGTATCGAGAAGGTGGGGATTGGCTTTATGTTCGCCCCCGCCTTCCATCCGGCGATGAAATATGCAGCGGCTCCCAGGCGTGAGATTGGTATCCGCACCGTGTTTAATATTATCGGACCTCTTACCAACCCAGCTGACGCCAAGGCTTATCTGCTGGGAGTTGCCGATAGCTCGCTGGTAAAGAAGCTAGCCCAAGTTCTGCAAAGCCTGGATTGTCATCATGCCCTGGTTGTCCACGGTGGTGACGGATTAGATGAAATCACCATTACCAGAAAAACAAGGGTATGTGAGCTTAAGGAAGGTCGTATTAACAGCTATACCATCAGCCCGGAAGACTTCGGTTTACCCAGAGCTAACCTGGCTAGCCTCAAGGGTGGCACCGTTGCTGAAAACGCCGCTTTGTTGCATTCTATCCTGTCTGGAACCCCCGGTCCCCAGCGAGATGTGGTGTTGATGAATGCAGGGGCGGCTCTGGTTGCTGGTGATAGGGCAAAAACAATTCAGCAAGGTATAGATTTAGCTAAGGAGGCTCTAGATAACGGTAAAGCTCTGGCTAAACTCGAACAGCTAATCAAGCTCAGTCAGAGCTTTACCTAGAGGCAGAAAATGATTTTAGACCAGATAGTTGCCCACAATAGGCTGGAACTTGAGAAAAGGAAGAGGAGCTTTCCCCTGGAGGAACTACTAAGGATTTTTTTGAAACAGCCTCCGCCTCTCGACTTCGCTTCGGCTCTGCGTGGTGAGCGTGTCAAGCTCATTGCCGAGGTAAAAAAAGCATCGCCGTCTAAGGGCATTATTCGTTCCGATTTTGACCCGGTGGAGATAGCACAGACCTATGCCAGTAACGGAGCTTCAGCCATATCGGTATTGACTGAGTCAAAGCACTTCCAGGGTAGCCTTAGTCACCTCAAGGATATTAGAAAGGCGCTGGGAGACAATAGACCGCCCCTGCTCAGAAAGGACTTTATCCTTGACTCCTATCAGGTCTATGAATCAAGAGCTTATGGTGCCGATGCTTTATTGCTCATCGCAGCGATCCTGACACCCGAGAAACTCATGGAGTTACTCGGACTAAGTCATGAGCTTAATATGAACTGTCTGTTAGAAGTACACAACGAGGCTGAGCTTGAAATTGCTCTTAACAGTGGAGCCCGAGTCATCGGCATCAATAACCGGGATTTGAATACTTTTAATGTAGACCTGAGCACTACCCAGCGGCTAAGACCACTTATCCCCCGGGATAGAATGGTGGTCAGTGAAAGCGGTATTAAAGGCCGCAGTGACATAGAGAAGCTGGCTAATTGGGGCGTGGATGCCGTTCTGATTGGCGAGTCTTTGGTGTCAGCCGTCGATATTGCGGCTAAAATGAAGGAGCTTTTATGACTACGGTCAAGATTTGCGGGCTGTCTGAAATAGAACATGCCCTGGCAGCTGGTGAAGCGGGCGCTGATTTCCTGGGACTGGTCTTTGCCCCCAGTCGACATCAGATCTCGCTAGAAAAGGCGAAGCAAATAGTTGATGCGGTTCATAGTTTAAAGAGTCGGCCAGCGGTGGTTGGCGTCTTTGTTAATTTAGCGGCTCAGGAAGTCAATCATATTGCTGAGTACTGCCGATTGGACTGGGTCCAGCTCAGTGGCAATGAAACCTGGCAATATTGTCTGGAGATTGAAAAACCCCTGATTAAGGTTATCCATGTCGCTGAAGGTCAGAAGGCTGAAGGTATTATCGCTGAAATTGAAACGGGCTATGAGGTATTGATAAAAGGCTTTTTCTGCCTTCTGGACTCAGAGGTTATATATGCCTATGGTGGGACGGGGCAGGTATTTAATTGGCAATCAGCTAAGGAAGTATCGACAAGGTTTCCGGTGATAGTCGCTGGTGGCCTCACCCTATCCAATGTTAGTCGGCTGGTGAAGGAGGTTCAGCCCTGGGGAGTGGATGTCTCTACCGGCGTAGAGACCAATGGGCAAAAAGATATTTCAAAAATCAAGGAGTTTATCAATAAAGTAAAGGGAGTTGAGGGGAGGACAGAATGAAAAGGAGGGTTTTAACTGGCGACCGGCCAACCGGTCCTCTGCATCTTGGCCAATATGTAGGCTCATTAGCCAATCGAGTCAGGCTCCAGGATGAGTACGACTGCTTCTTCATTGTTGCTGACTACCAGGTTCTTACTGACCATCTGAAAGAGACGGAACAAACTGAGGACTTTATTAAGCAAGTGCTCTTAGACTGGCTTTCGGTAGGGTTAGACCCTGAGAAAAGCACCTTCTTTATTCAGTCTAAAATCCCAGAAATTACCGAGCTGACAATGTATTTCTCTATGTTAGTAACCCTGGCCAGGCTGCAAAGAAATCCCACCGTAAAAGAAGAGTTCAAAGCGTCAAGATTGCGATCAATGAGCTATGGATTTTTGGGATACCCTATCTCTCAAGCGGCTGATATTCTCATCGTTCGGCCCAACCTTGTCCCGGTAGGTGACGATAACCTTCCCCACGTTGAACAGACCAGAGAAATCGCCCGGACGTTTAATGCAACATTTAAAGAGGTTTTTCCTGTCCCGGAACCACTGGTAGGCGAAGTCCCGAGATTGCCCGGACTTGATGGGCAGAAGATGAGTAAAAGTATGGGTAACGCGATATATTTATGCGATACTTCAGAAGAAGTAAGACGAAAAATTGGTATGGCCATCACTGACCCGGCTCGGATTAGAGCCAGTGATAAGGGACATCCGGATATTTGTACTGTATATAAATACCACCTTGCCTTCAATAAAGTAGAAGCCTTGAATATAGAGCAGCGCTGCAAGCAAGGCAGTATCGGTTGTGTGGCTTGTAAGGGAAATGTGGCGGAGAAGGTCAACTCTTTTCTTGAACCAATTCGGGCGAAAAGGGCGTTTTTTGAAGCCAGGCCAACGATGGTAAAGGAAGCTGTACAGGAAGGTAATAGACGGACTCTTCAGGAGGCTAGAGAGACAATGGGCCTGGTCCGTGAAGCGATGCATTTTGACTATAAGGATTTGTTAAAAGGAGAAAGAATTGCTGCCTGATAAAAAAGGATACTTTGGCGACTATGGAGGAAAGTTTGTCCCGGAGACATTAATGCCAGTGCTGGATGAACTGGCCGCATCCTATGAAGAAGCGAAGACTGATGCCACTTTCTGGGCTGAGTTTGACTCGCTATCCCGTGACTATTCAGGACGACCGACGCCTCTCTATCTGGCGGAAAAGCTAACTGGGCACTGTGGCGGTGCCAGGATTTTCCTTAAACGAGAGGACCTAGCCCATACTGGAGCCCATAAGATTAACAATGCTCTGGGGCAGGGCCTTCTTGCCCGGAGAATGGGCAAGCAGAGAATCATTGCCGAGACCGGGGCTGGACAGCACGGAGTTGCCACCGCTGCGGTGTGCGCCATGCTGGGATTGGAATGTATCATTTATATGGGTGAGGAGGATATGAGACGCCAATCGCTTAACGTCGTCCGTATGAAGCTGATGAGTGCCGAAGTAAGGCCAGTTTCTGGGGGTAGTCGAACGCTAAAGGACGCCATCAACGAAGCGATAAGAGACTGGGTGACCAACGCTCGGGATACATACTACCTTCTCGGCTCTGTAGTGGGTCCACATCCCTATCCGATGATGGTGCGGGATTTCCAGTCGATAATCGGTAAGGAAACGAGACAACAGATACTGGCCCAATCGGGACGACTGCCCGACTATATAGTCGCCTGCGTTGGTGGTGGCAGTAATGCTATCGGTATCTTCTGTCCTTTTTTAGATGATAAGGATGTTAAGCTTATTGGGGTGGAGGCGGCGGGAAGGGGGCTTGACACCGGTGAGCATGCTGCTACATTGGTGGCAGGGAGAGTGGGAGTGCTCCACGGAACCAAATCCTATGTCCTCCAGGATAGCAATGGACAGATTAGAGAGACACATAGCATCTCGGCTGGATTAGACTACCCCGGTGTCGGTCCGGAGCATAGCTACCTCAAGGATACCGGTAGAGCTACCTATATTGCTGTAAATGATAAGGAAGCGCTTGAGGGCTTTCAGCTTCTCTGTCGTACCGAGGGCATTACTCCAGCCCTCGAACCGGCTCACGCTATATTCTATACTACCAGGATGGCCGGTTCACTGAATAGGGATAAAATAATCGTTGTCAACCTATCCGGGCGCGGCGACAAAGATATGGTTATCGTAGCTGAGGCACTGGGGGTGAAGCCTTGAGCCGTATTGATGCCGTCTTCCAGCGACCGGGACACAAAGCCCTTATACCTTATATTACTGTAGGTTACCCCAGCCTTGAGGCTACATTAAAGGTGGTTCCTCTACTTGCCAACAGTGGTTGCGATATAGTGGAGCTCGGGATACCCTTCTCTGATCCCCTGGCTGATGGTGTTACCATACAAAAAGCAAGTTTTCAGGCTTTACAGAATGGGATTACCCCTAAGATTTGTCTTCAAATAGCCAAAGAATTAAGTCAGGAAGTGGACATACCGCTAGTGTTTATGACCTACTTTAATCCGGTCTTCAGTTATAGTCTTGAAGAATTCTGCAGCGCCTGTGTTGGGTCGGGTATTGCCGGTTTAATCATCCCTGATTTGCCCCCTGAGGAAGGCACAGAGCTGGAAACCATCACCCGGAGGAAGGGATTCGACCTCATCTATCTTCTTGCTCCTACCAGTACCGAAGAGCGCATCAGGCTAGTGGCAGATAGGTCTCGGGGATTCATATACTTGGTTTCCGTGACCGGCGTTACCGGGGCTAGGGACAGACTACCTGTGGACTTGAAGACATTTTTTGCCAGGGTAAGGAAGATAGCCACCCAGCCACTCTGTATTGGGTTCGGGATATCTACCCCGGAACAGGCAAGTCAGGTAGCCCGGCAAGCTGATGGGGTGATTGTGGGTAGCCGGATAGTCCAGTATATGGAAGCTGATGAGTCGATGGTAAAGGTGGCGGATTTCGTTAGAGAATTAAGGCATGCCCTTGAATAGCCAGGCAGAATTTAGATTTACTAGCCAAAAAGCGCTTCCATTCAGGATTGATTCCAAACTAATAACAACATACTATATTCAACAAGGTCAATAACCCCAGGAAAAGGCATAATTGCTGGTAGGCATGATTTCCATTCCAAACTGCATTTGCCATTGTGCCGTTCGTGCTTATACTAATCCTTGTAAGGACAGCTATCAAGCACTCTATGTGATCCCTAAAGTGATCGAGAAAGTAACATTTCGCCTTTTGTCGATCTGACTATCCTACGCCCTAGAGAAAAACGAGATAACAAAAGTGTTCACATAAATGTCTTTTTGTTGGATGGGCTAACGTTGTAATAAAAACAGAATTGTGTACTTAGGTAAAGTTATTGTGAATCTCTTGGAGTTCAATACACCGGAAACGGTAAATT
The DNA here is from genome assembly GCA_964403625.1 of uncultured Dehalococcoidales bacterium. GTDB lineage: Bacteria > Chloroflexota > Dehalococcoidia > Dehalococcoidales > UBA2162 > CAYOHA01. The sequence continues at coordinate 6,077 of CAYOHA010000044.1, forward strand.
AATCATACCTCCATCGGCTATAAGCTCAATGCCAGTGACGTAGCTGGACTCATCCGAGGCTAGAAAAAGAATGCAATTGGCAATTTCTTCCGGTGTTCCCATACGACCAAGCGGATTTGAAACCGACAATTTTCTTATCGCATTATCCACGCCTATCGGATCTATTTTAGCGGCTAGTTTACGAAAAAGTGGGGTAATGATGTTGCCAGGATGTATGGAGTTGAACCGTATATTGTTTTTAGCATAGATCAGTGCATCCGATTTAGTCATCGCTCGTATGGCACCCTTGGATGTATCATAGCCTGGAGTATCACAGGCGATGATACCATACACCGACGCTACATTGATAACGCTGCCAGAGCCAGTCTTAATAATATAGGGTACGGCATGCTTAGTGCAGAAAAACGTCCCCTTAAGGTTGACATTCATTACACTATCCCATTCTTCGACTGTTGTCTCATGCACCGGTTTACGAGGACCAGGCACTCCTGCGTTATTCACCAGTATATGAAGCTGGCCGTATTTGGCATAAATAGCTGCAAATGTCTGTTTCACTTCTTCTTCAACAGATACGTCCATATGCCAGAAATTCGCAACTCTACCTGCATTTTGTATTTCCGCAGTCACCTTTCTCCCGTTATCATCATCGATATCCACAATTGCGACGCTAGCACCCTCCTGGGCTAATAATTTAGCCGTCGCTTCCCCGATACCAGCTGCACTACCGGTGACAATCGCTACTTTACCTTTTACTCTGTCCATTATCCCCTCCTATAAAAGCTCTTTCACAAAGTCTAACATTTAGTCAGTATCAATACAAAACGAGAAAAGGTGCAATTTAGTTAACCGTTCACTGTTTTGCTGTATCCCAGAAAGAACTATAATGTAAATCACTAAGAGGGTTAAATTTCTTTTAATTAAATATGTATACAATGAGTTATTAGACAAGGAGGAAATATGCCAGACAATATCAAAGCGAAAAAAACTCGCTTTACTGCTTGCCCCTACTGCGGTGCTCCAAGCGCTGGTGCTTATAGCAGGATAGAGGAACAAGACGAGTCCGGTCCTAGTAAGATTCTCTATAAATGCAATGGTTGTGGGAGGTTCTACACTGCTGAGAGGGTAATCTCCTGGCGCGTCAAGAAGACGTAAAAAGTAGCAGCTAGGTAAAAACCATAGTGCTGTGCTACAGCTGCTAACCTCTAGGTGGGATACTGACCAATGGTCAGTATCCTATAGACTGAGGAGGTAGACGTGACTACAATCGATATTGAACAGAAAGCTAATGTGAAACCCTTTCTACATTATAATAAAGTTTTAACGCCAGACATCTATGCTGAATGCAGGATCAGAATTTGACGCCCGGCCATCAGTCCAGAGTGTTTGCTCTTCTCCACCGCCGGTGACAATTATGCAGTTTTCGAAAGGATCCGATACCGCCGGTACCAAGTAATCTTCCGGCAGTTCTTTCCACTGCTTCCCAGAAGTAGGTTCAATACCCTTCCATGCGTTGGTTGTGACATCAGGCCTTTGGTGCGTGCGGTATTCTTTTACCGTCATAAAACTCTTCTTATAGAGCCATTCATAGACTTCATCCTTGGTCTTGAAGCCATAAAGCTGGAGGTCACGCGCCATTTCGGGAAGCATAAAGAATGTTTTGCCACCCTCCCAGTTCTTCCAAAGGCTGTTAACGAAATATTTCAGCCAATTGTGGGGACCAGGAATTCCTTTTACACTCAGCCTTCTACCGATACCGCCATGACCACTCTTCTGGAATTCCCGGTAGCCGCCCGGCATGAACTCGGTCCTCTGCAAGGTATCTCCCATCCTTATTGATACGACACAACTCTCGTCTTTCTTGAAATCGTATTCTTCTCTGATGCTAGCCCATCCCGGCTGAAGGGCGTCATCATTCTCAGGGAAGCAATTGTGTAGACTATTGCCCCAGACACCGCAGTTGTTTACGTTAGGGATATTTCCGCCCAGATTACGCCACATAAGCTCTGCAGCACGTCCGATCGCCCTGTTGGCCTGATTACCCGGACCGAATACATTGGTATCGAAGTTCATTTCGATTTCCTTAGCATATGGACCGCTGACTACATATGATGAACCGCCACGACCATCGCCGCAACCACCGCCGGCTTCGGCAATAGCAAGCAAAAGGGGCATGTGCTCAGGTTCGCATCCAGCCATGACACCGATGGTAGCAATCTTCTCGACTGTAGCCTTCCGCCTCATCGGCATGAAATATACCGGTTCACCTTTCTTACCCGAACTTCCCATCTGGTTTAAGCGGTCCCCGAGTCGATGGTCAGTCTTGAAGGTGATAATTTCATCGGGTTTATGGCTGGTCCCTTTGAGCATCTTCTCGACCAGTTCTTCGGTCGGCAGGACAATCGGAAGTCCATCCGTATATTTACATATAGGGGCATTATTATAAAGCTGCGGAATATATTCTTTCTGTTTGAAGAATTCATGAGCTTCCTCAAGGGTGCCTTCAAAGATATAATGATGGTTTGAGATATCCCATTTCGGGGGATTCTTTTCCTCTTCGGTCAGAGGACGAACCAGGGCGTCCATGAGGTCGTCTATCCATGAATCGACGTCGCTAGGACCAGGGATATGACGTGAACCCCAGACACGTCTGATATTTGGGACGCCGTTCAGTCTACATGCCTGTTTCCAGCATTCATCCTGGTCTTCAAAGATAATGAATACGCTAGGGATACCATATTTTTCAATGGATGACAGGTGGGGCAACTGCTCCCATATGGCTCCATGTCACCATACAACGCCGCGGATAAGGGCGTCTGTTTTTATCCCGTTCTTCTTCCACCAATGCTACGCTTCCCGCTTTAGTTGCGTGAGGTGCCGCATAACTGATATTCCAGTTTACCTGGGGATACTTTTCGGGTAGTTTTTTAACCAGGGGAATGAGAATACCCTGTTCGCCACCGGCGCCGACACTTAATGTTATTCTCTTGCCATCAAGTTTATCGAGTCGGGGCGCCAGTGGGTGCTGTTCTACCGGTTCCTGGATTCCAACGGGATTGAGGAACTTGTAAACCTTACCTTTTTCTGTCATCCTATCCTCCTTAATTCAAGAACTAATTTGTAACAATTATGTGTGTGAGACAGTCCTCTTGTTGGTTACCTTGAACTGCTATTGAGGATTATCAAGTTCTTTTAGAAAGATGTCAGGGATCCGTGCAGGCTCTTCGAATCTTACTTCATTAAATCTTTCTCTTATTTGCTCCATGTAGGTTGTTATTTGAGGTTCAAGGTCAGGATTTTCCAAACATAACTTCTTTATCGAATTTGAAAAATCAGAGTTTTGTTGTTCACTTTCTTTTTCCAAATCAGATAGGTCAAGACTGATTCCAAACATATGCCTTATTCTTCTTAATATGTCATAAATTGCCCTCTTATCGCTAAAGATAGTCAGTGATAACTGGTAACTTGGCGTCCGTGCAGTCATCCCGACAAATTCGATCCCTCTTTTCATACAATAGTGATTTATAACCATCCCAATTATAGCGTTCCTATCATAATTCGAGAAGGTAACTGCATAATCTTCAAGTTCTTCTCGCATTTGCTTTAGACTAAAAGTACAGCTTATAAGTCTTTCTTTATCGAATGGAACCTCAAATCCTACACCCGTAGGCACGATAATCCTATTTACACCCAGCTCCTTAGCGCTGTCCAGGAAAGTGTTTACATACGTATCTTCATGCTGATTGGGTTCAGTACCGATGAATATTACTAGTCCTTTTTCATTTATCTCTGCATAATGAAAATCATTGACTGGTTCTTCCTGATAATATTCTTCATATCCATCTACATATTTCACCGGAGGTCTAAACATATAGTGGCTTCCAGACATTTGATAAATATAAAAATCATTTTTACGGATATGCCCTACCCTTCTTGCCTTCAGTTTTTCAATAAGATACTCAGGAATCCCGCTTGAAACGTTTCCTGCATTAGCCCATTGATTGAAACCGGCTATCATAAAAGTCCGTTTCGCTGGCTTAACTTTTTCTTTGTTTAAAACAAGTAAATCATTAGACATTGTTAGTCAATTATATGCAATCGTTAAAGAAACAGTCCAGTTGTTGAATAAGATTTCGCAACTTCTAACCTAGACCTTGTATTTTTCCATAGCGGCCATGTTCAAATCCGCACCAATGCCAGGTGACTTTGGAACAGTGTAATAGCCGTCCTCCCAGACCAGTGGCTCGATAAGAAGGTCATTGAAGAACCCACCACCCTTGTAGATGCTTTCCTGGATAAGAAAATTAGGTATTGAAGCATCAATTTGAAGGGCTGCAGCAGTAATGATAGGTCCTCCCCAGACGTGAGGCGCCATCTGAGCATAGTAACCTTCCGCTACAGCCGCTATTTTCTTGCATTCGCTTATGCCGCCGCATGAACCAAGGTCAGGTTGTAAGAACATCGCAGCACCGTCCTCTAGTACCCTGGTAAAGTCAAATACAGTAGTAAGTCTCTCACCGGTAGCAATGGGGATAGTAGTACTCCTTGCTACTTTAGCCATCTCCTTGGTGTTCTCGGGTGGTACTGGCTCTTCAAACCATAGAGGGTTAAAAGGCTCGAGTACCTTAGCCAGACGGATTGCTGAAGCGGTAGTGATCTGACCGTGTGTGCCGATTAGAATATCAGCTCTGGTACCTACCGCATCCCGGAGAGAACCTATGATTTCTTCTACATTCTTGTAGTGTTCCAGAGTCATGTTGAATGGGTTTCGGTATGCACCTCTATATCTCAATTCCGAAGGATATTCGCCCTCTTGAGCTGTCAGCGGTGGTTCAAAGTGCATCATTGGCACAGGGTCTAGCTTTAATCCCGTAAAGCCCTCTTCGACTAGATACAGTGCATTTTCTGCAACCCACTTGGAATCGAGAAAGTTGCTACGTTGTGAACCACCGGTCTTCATATTATAGATGTAGGTATAACTCCTTACCTTTTCCCTGAAAACTCCACCCAGCAGGTTGTACACTGGCTGACCGCTTACTTTCCCGGCAATGTCCCACAATGCCAGGTCAATAGCACTCACTAGCCCTTGCGTCGAATATTCCGTATGGCGGGAGGAAACCGCATTGTAGATAGCCTTAGCCAAACGTTCTCTGTTAAGCGGGTTTTCACCTTTGAGGTACGCCTCGAAGATCTCCTCCATCAGAGTCTTGTAGCTCTTCTGCAGGCGGTAGAATATACCCAGGGTAGCTGTCTCTCCCCAGCCGTACAAACCTTCATCGGTATGCAGCTTTATGAAGAACCAGTAGTTACCCCCATAACCGGGAGGGGGTACTTCAACGATAAACGTTTCCAGTTTTGTAAGTTTCATTTAGATCCTCCCCTTCTCTTAATAATATATTATCCCTGAAATTCTGTCCTGTACTCTATGAATGCTTACCCTTGCTGTCAAAAAATCGAATTAACTCACAATGCAAGGAATTAAGACACAATGCATAGTCATTTTATTCTCATATACTGATATTGTTTGCCCTATCGCTTACCAGTAGGTTGAACATCTACCAGTCTCGGAAATATAACCGGAATCCAACTTCACAACTTTCATTTGATGACCTCCTTGAAAGAATGATTCTTACCTGTTGTTCACCTCAGCCAGAAACTCCTTGATGAGTTGGACAATGAGGTCAGACGGGATGGTCACATGGTCGAGACCCTTCAACGAGACAAAGCGTGCCTTTTTAATATAGTTCGCACTTTCTCTAGCTCCAACTCCCCAACCGTCGAACTCGCCGCAGAAGAGTAAGCATGGAACGGATATAGTAGCCAAGTCCCGGGCGGTTAGCGGTGAAAGGTCTATTATTGACTTTATGATTCTGGTCAGTGCAACTGCGTCCAAATCGAGCCACCGGCTCTTTTCTTCGGATGATAGAGGACGGCCTAATACTCTCTCTTGTCTTTGTAGAAATGCTCTTGGATCAGTCCGTAGCAAATCATATCCCTCGATCATATGGTTTAGTACATCGACACCCTCATCAGGCATTTTGTATGGAGACCCGCCCCCGAGGATGAAGCTGTAGAACCTTTCAGAATGACCGGTTGCTAACCGAAACCCCACCAAAGCACCCATAGAATATCCGTAATAATGGGCCTTGGCTATTCCCAGATCATCTAGCACTGCTATTACATCGTCCGCCATTTTTACTGCCATGTTTCGTCCATAAGCCGAATCTTCATGGGGTTTATCACTCCGCCCATGGCCCCTGGCATCAAACATGACTAGTTTATAATCATATCTCAAGGCATCTCCAAAACCTGATACCCTCCACACGGTCAGGTCTACGTTTGCTCCAGTCGCTAGCACCAGTGGCGGCCCTTGCCCCTCCACCTCGTAATAGATACGGACTCCATTGTTATTGACGTACGGCATTTTACTACTCCTGTTTATTCGTTAATAGAAACCGTAACTCAGATATCTCTATATATAAACTACATTAATGATGCCTGGCAATAGTAAAACAGGAAAAAAAGAAAGAAAGCAAAAAGGCATTTATAGTCCATTGGTTCTCTTCTACTCCCATTTTTTGTTCCTTTTTTTCAGGCTAGCAGACCATTGAAGACCTGTTAGCCTTCCTATTCATAACATACACTACTACCAACTATCGTATCTGGACGGCTTGGGCAGCTAAAATTTCAGGGATAGAATAGACAACCTGCATTTATGCTAGCACTTAATGGTGGATTTAAAACGGTTTCCCCCATACCTCAGAGTAAGCGATTTCTTTCAAGCTTTTCCTAGTCCGCCGACTTAGCTTTTCTCTAGCCACTTCTTCATAGGAGCCTCCACTCGGGTATGATAAAGGAGTAGCAGCGATAAATCTCACTTCATCGGGTATGTGTAATAACTTTTTTAGTTCATCCTCTTTTACTGATGACATCGGGTGCGTTACCAGACCTAGATCAGTCGCTGCTAAGAGTAAGTTCTCAAATGCCAAGCCTACGTCAAAAAGATAGTATTCTCTTCCTTCGTGGACATCATCATTGCTGGGATTGGCACAAGTAAAAATGAGAACGGGTGCCTCTTTAAATGACTGGCTGAATTCAAAAAACGCTTTTGCAACTACGTTTTCAACATTGTCTTTCCCTTGTACGACGATAAAACGCCAAGGTTGTTGATTTCTTGCTGATGGTGCCAATCTGGCAGCATCCAGGACCTTCATGATTTTCTCTGGTTCAACTTTCCGTGCTGAAAGATAGTTTTTTAAACTAGCCCTCCTGCTTATCGCTTCCAACGTTTCCATTCAGGCTCACCTCCCTTTTTTCAGGAACGATTCTACATATCTATGTAGGCTGGAGTCAAATTTTTATTTTATTAAAACCAACGATGGCCGTTGACAAATTTGATAGAAAAGCCTAAACTAACCCAGCAGATGTAGAGTATATGAAATAGACAAATATCGGAGAGTAGAAATGTTGCCGAGAAAGGGTACTGGACCCCAATGTTATAATACGGTCGGGTGCCCTTTTTCAGTTTTATCAAGTAATTGTGTACTGGTTCTAACCTTATAATAGAAAAGACAAAGAAAAGGAAAAGCAGAATTAAGTACAAAAGGTGATGTAGACTAGCCATGCCGAGGGAAACCGGGCTTTGCGGCAAGGCTAGCCAAGGAGGTGGTGTTTTTGTAGTTAAGAATAGTATACCGAAAAGCGACAGTCAAATACCTATTAAATACAAAAATATGTAAAGAAAAAGCTCATTAGCCCATGATTATTATTAGAAATAGAAATAGGAGGTGGAATGAGAATGAAGAAGAAAAT
>CAYOHA010000045.1:0-13861 GCA_964403625.1 uncultured Dehalococcoidales bacterium
CTTCAAAAGATAAAGACTGATTCAATGCTAAGATATTATGTTTCGACAGACCGAATCCCCAGTGTCTTTATGGGAACCGATGATGTTAGAAAGGTACGCTTGATAGTGATAGGGCAAGACCCAACAGTGAAAAATGAGGCGAGCCGCGAAACAATCGAAACTGTCTTAAACCTAGACAAACCACGTGGCAGTCTGTACAAGTATATATCTCTAATATGTGAGGGGCTTGGGCTAGACCTCTGCCAACATGTATATGCTACGAACTATGCAAAGAACTTTTTCATCCGTCCGCCGACCCAGATTGTGGAATGCAATCTTCTACACGAATCTAGCCAAAATTGGCTTCCCCTGCTCAAAGAAGAATTGTCATTTTTCCCCTCTCGACCAATTGTAACTCTGGGGGAGCCACTCTTAAAGGCCCTATTAATTGACGCGAAAAAAGCCTTGGTGCGCCTTTATTGGGGATATACTCCAGACTGGGTAAGAACCAAAGCCGTTTTCTCGTTTGTGTCTCAAGAGGAAAACAAGCTTGATCGAAGGCTTTTCCCGTTCCCTCACCAACCAAGCCTGCGAAAAAAATTCTACGGTGCCACGCTTCAGTCATATCTAGGGTATATGAAGGCCGCCATGACTCAAGGTTAAGAGCTATACCTTTTGGCTCAATGTTCAACATAACTAGTCGGCTATTTCTACATTTATACCTTTTTCAAGTCCCGATAAAGAGATTAAATTCTATACACTTAATTTCGCTAACTCCTAAATTATGCCGGCTTTCTTCAGCCTATTTAGCTTGGAAGGTCCAAACCCCATATATTTGAGGTAGATATGCTCATTGTCATAGCCCACTGGTCGGCACACCCACTTTGTCCTTATGGGCGTTTCTGTCATTTTGTGTTGCGCCTGAGCTACAACTAACTCTCCATAAACAGGATCCTTAACCGGAGTAAAAATCCTCCTGTCCAGCCAGTTGGCATCTTTCATAGCCTCTTCAGGAGAACAGACCGGTGCCACCACCGGGGTAATAGGAGCTAAACGGCCTTTCTTAGCGTATTCTATAGACATACCTACCAGTGCTGTAGTAGTGTACTTGCTTGTCTCAGCAAAGATTAACGGAGCCCATTTCAATTGCTGCTCCTTTTCCGTAAAGATTGTCAGGTTTGTCCAGTTCTTAGCGCCCCACTCATCCCATTTCCCTACCATGTCGGCAAAGGCTTGCCACATCTCTAACCTCAGACCACCAAGAAAAACGGCCCCGTCTTTTGTTGGCGCAAAGCAGTACAGCCAACCAGCAGTATCCAGACTGCCAAAGCGTTCAGCAATGACACCAGCTCCCTGATACCATAATACAGCATAATCATCAAAACGGGCGTAGGCCTCAGCTGTAGCGACATCCAGCGCCTGTCCTTCTCCGGTAATTCCTCTCCAGTGCAAAGCAGCTAGGATACCAACAGCCATAAATGTGCCCGGTTGGACCCAACCTATCCAAGGGCCAGCCTTTGTAGGGACTGCCCAAGGACATTCATCGTAGCTCTTGCCCTCGGGCATGACCTCTCCTGTACCGGACTGTATCCCTGACCTGGCCTGAGCTATATTATCGTAATCTGGCATTCGACTCCGACTCATGGGCCCAAACTGACCATAGCCCGTTATTGAAGCAAATATCAGCCTCGGATTAACCTTGGCTAGTTCCTCATAGCCAATACCCCAATCGTCCATGACTCCGGGTCTATATGTCTCTATTAATACGTCAGCCTGGCCCACCAGACCTTTGAGTATTTCTCTGCCCTCCACGCTTTCCAGGTTCAGGGTAATATGAAACTTGTTTCTTCCCTCAGTTAAGTAGTTAAGACCTTCACCCTTGTATAAAATGCCGTAAGGGGTACAGGTTCTGATGAAATCACCCTCCGGTGGCTCTATTCTCAAGACCTCAGCGCCAAACTCAGCTAAAAGCGAAGAGCAATAGCACCCGGCATAACTCTTATTGCTCAAGTCTAATACGGTTATATCATCCAGAGCCTCAGGCTTGGTATATGCTATCTTAGGATCGTCTCTCCCCTTCACCCAGTCTGGCCAGGGTTGTTCCATCTCAATTACTATTACTCCTTTCCTTCACTGGTTCTTGCCATGATAAGCCCTCTCTTGCCATCCCAATCAGCCGGCGGCCGCCGTCCCGGCAGGTTAGCCCATTTGCCTAGGGCATCACAATCATACAAGCGCTTGATTTCATCTTCACTCTTGCCCAAGAGATTCACCATTACATATTCATTGTCAAAACCTACTGCCCTGACTGACCACTTAACCTTCGGCGGCGTCTTGGACATCATTACCGGAAATTCATAGTCATAGTATTGACCAAGGAGAGGGTCATCAACCTTGGTCATAAAGCCTCGCTCTTGGAAATGCCTGTCCTGTGTTGCATCCTTGACAGTGTACACGCGAGACGCAGCAAAACCATGCTTTTCGGCTAATTCCTCAATCTCTACGGAGGTCTTGGTTCTTGCCCAATCGGCAATAATCTTGAGAATTTCAGCGGCGTTTTCCTCCCGCAGTCGAGTTAGGTGGTCTCTGAACCTGGGATCTTCAGCCAGTCCCAGTCTGCCCATAGCAATGCATAGGCTCTTGAACTCTTCCGGAGCTGCTGCTGCGATCGCCACAAACGTATTATCAGCACAGAGAAATGTGTCAGCCGGACATATGGATGCGTCCCTGTTTCCAGCAGGCATGGCTACCTCGCCTGTAATCTGCTGATAGGGCCAGACCCAGGACATTGCCCGCATAATATTTTCACTCTGTGACAGCTCGATGAATTGTCCCTTCCCTGTCCTCTCCCGATAGTGGAGAGCGGCCAGTACCGCCACCTCACCCATCAGTCCCCCATAATCATCACAGACATATATACGGCTCTTAAGGGGCGGTTGGCCAGGGAAACTTGACATCCAGGCATATCCTGAAAACGCCTGCGAAGCGCCATCATTGGAAGGTCTATTCTCCTCGGCATATTGTCCCCATTGGCCAAAACCATTCTTGGCAATATAAATAATGCCTGGGTTAATTTCCTTAACCTGTCGGTAGCCAACATTCCAACTTTCCATTACTCCCGGTCTCAGATTTTCTTCAATAATATCAGATTTGGCCGCGAGTTCCAAAAATACCTTCTGTGCTTCAGGCTTATGCAAATCCAAACCAATCCAGTATTTGTTAATGTTAGTGTGAACAAATACCGGCCCGTACCCCCTAAATAAATAACCAAAGGGAGTCATGTCACGGCAGGTATCCCCCAAAGGTGGGATTTCACACTTAATGACTTCGGCACCCATCGCTGCGGCAAAACCTGGTCCCGAAGGACCCAGCAACAAAGTACAAACCTCAAGTACCCTGATGCCTTTTAATGGTGATGTCTTAGAATGTTTCTTTTCTTTGTAGTTCTTCCACGTTTCGTCCGTCGTAATAATCAGACCCTTTCTATCGCTATACTCATCTTGCCATATCAGTCGGGTGTATGAATCGTCTACCAAGAATCTACTATTCTTACGTTCCACGACAGCATTGTCAAGTGTATCTCAACAGATGATATCCTATCTTCAGGTTATTTCTCCTCACGTTGCCATAAAACATTCAGCCAAGTTGTTAAATCCAGCCAGCTATCATACCGATAACACCAACAAAAGGAGGTATAATTATTGAGGGCATATCAGTACAAATCGGGTAGATTCGATTGCAGAGAATATCAAGAAAGTTAGATCCTAATATAGAATTACGATATAATGGGATTTTCAGCGCCTGCGATGAAATATCATCAATTAAGTAAGGAAAGTAGGATTGAGAAGCATTTTTGCGAAAGGCTTTATAATTTTTCTACTGGTTGGTGTTATATACTTCTTTGGTAAAATCATAATATATGACCTACTGATTCCTATCTTCCGTCCTTTAATCGTGTCTATTATTGGTTGAGATGATTTATATTTAGTAGTGCTCCTAACAATTGCTTTCACTATTTTAGTCATCCTCATGATTGGCCTTATACCCTTTGGCAAACTTTTTAGAAGAAAAAGTATTGAAAAAAGTCATGGCGCTTTCGTAATACTTAGTCCCGACACCTACTTTATTGCTGCTATCATTAAAAAGGTAAGATTTAAGAAAATAGGTGGAAGGATGCAGGTATTATATGTCCTTTTCTCTCCATATTCTCCTTTTCCTTGGAGTGGCCTACCAATAATCTTTGCCAATTAGGAAAACGTGATCACCCTTAAAGTCTCTTATCGAGAACTCTATAGTATCACCGCTTCTCTGGGCACAAATACACCAGGGGTTTTGAAGGAAAAAATATCAGAAATATTAGATAAATTGCGGAATATAAGCACTGAGTAACGTCAGCGCTTTTATTTGTTAACGCGACAGTAGAAATCCTAATTCATCTTCTTGTTAACAAAAGGTCAGCCAGCTTATTGTTTGGAGATGTAGTTCTACCTATCGGCTGTTAACAGTAATGTTAACACTGTGATAACAAAGTTTACGCTCACTCAGGTATTTTGATAGCAGTTTTATATGACCGTATAGCAGGGTCCATCACCTAACATGAAGCTCAGCTATCATTTGGTAGAAACATTAGTGTCACCCCTCTTCGAGTAACATTCCAGCGTTTTGTTTGATATAGGAGTCCTTGATGTATACACTTTTCTTCAATCATAATATTAAGTAAACCGAATAGCACGAAACGTTATCATCTCTGTTTTTTATCTACTATGGCTTTGATGCATGTAGGCATCCCTTTGTCCAACCCACCAGGAATTCGGACAAGTAGGGCGCCATCTTTCTGCTCGAATTCAGTTGGATGGCTGGAAACATCAACAGATTTTATTTCGTTTTCACATAGCCTGCCAAGGCTATATATAACAGCCTTTTCGTCGCTACCTGTACGCATCATATAGGCATAGATTGCGTTGTCTTTCCTTGTGAAACGGTAGTCCATAGATTTCCAGGCAGCCTTTCCCTCCTTGAATGCCCCACTTGCCAACTCTGTTTTCCCCTCGCGGTATATGGAATAGGGTCTGCTACCGAAGATACCCTCACCGTTGTTTTTTAACCACGAACCTAACTTCTTGAGTGTGTAGCGTGTTTCGTCGTCTATCGTGCCGTCGGGTTTCTGTGGCACGTTCAATAGCAGGTTACCATTCTTGGATACGATATCTACTAGGGTATCTGCAATCTCGTCCGCGGTCTTATACACATCCTTCACGCTATAAAACCAGTCCCCAAGGCTTGTATCACTTTGCCAGGGTTGGGGCAACGGTTCTGCGGATAGACCACGCTCGATATCCAGCACGCCTAATCTCGTGATGTCATCGGTAACATTCTTTCCCAGATGCTGTTTAAAGGTGTAGACCGCGTTGTTATTACCAGAATGTAAGGCACAACTGGTATTATACAAGTGTGCAACTATAGCATATCCCACATTATGGAAGGGGATCTCTCCATCGGAGTAAAGAAAGTCAGGTTGGAATTTATCGATAACGTTCTTTATCCGATTAAACCAGTCAGTATGGTACTTAGGGTTCTTTGTATACCAGTTTAAGCCGCCAGATGTCTCCAATAGCTCGCTGTCATTGTCGCGGTATAAACTCTGGTTGGTCGAGTCAACACCGTCATAAGGCATGCCTGCATAGGGGCCAGTCTTGTCTGCACCGTGCGAAGCTGAAAACCATGTGTAAGATGCACCAAGATGCTCGGATACCCCGAATGGCAGACTATGCTTCCGGGCCTCGGCCTGCCAAAGCGCACAAATATCCCGCTTGGGACCAATATTCACTGAATTCCACGGGTTGAAGTCAGAATCGAAGTTGTCAAAGTTGTCGTGATGCATAGCCAGACTCACAAAGTACTTTGCACCGGCTTCTACATACAGGTCCATCAACCCCGCTGGGTTGAAGTTCTCGGCCTTCCAGAGTTTAATGATATCCTTGTAGCCAAATTTAGATGGATGACCGTATTTACGCCAATGGTAAAGGTACATCGGACTGCCTTCTATATACATGTTCCGAGCATACCAATCGCCGAACATCGGGACTGATTGCGGACCCCAATGACTCCAAATACCAAATTTCGCGTCACGGAACCAATCAGGGCAAACATAGTTTTTTAGACTGTCCACAGTGGGGCTAAATGGGCCCTCTTTGATTTTAAACAACTCGGTCATTCATTTACTCTTTAACCATCATAATTGATGATCACGGCTCCCCAGTAGATTTATCCCTAACACTACCCCATAGATCTACAACTTTTTTTACCTTTGTAGTAAATATAACAAGTAACTCCCAGTTCTTTACGGTTGATAAAATTCTCAGCGAACACCTTGCGTACAATCTTGAAATCTTTATCGACCGATGATTGAACAGCAACGTTAAGTGCCGTCATCTCAACATTTTAAGGAACTTTTGTCAGTTTTACAATCAGCTCCCCTTTATGAGATTATAACTGGTATCGTTCTAGAGGGGCAGGTCAAATATGCATAATAACCCTCGGTGGATAAAATATTACTGAAAAAAATAATACCCTCCACTGTTAATAGCGGTGGGTATGTGTGCTTCCAGGTTTTTGATAAAACCAATCCAGCCTTTTATAATCAGAATAAAAACCCATAAAATTAGGAAGCTAAGTTATCCCTTGGTTTCTACTCTTTGATAATAGTCAAGGTGTGAAGATAAGTCTCTATATGAGAATTTATCACACCACTTATAAATGGTTATAATCCGAGCGGAGACAATTTAGTTGATTACCGTTGTTATTCTTTTAAGAACTTTGCCACCCTTTCTTTAAACTCCGATGAAGCACGTACTTCATCACTACATATTACGGAATAGCGCATAGCCTCGCTTTCATCCATTTGGAGCCCGATATCGATTGCTCTTTTAGATAGTTTCAGTGCAGTGGGGGGGTTTTTGGCTATTCTCTTAGCAAGTTCAAAAGCCTCGTATATAAATTTGTCCTTGGGATAAATGTGGTTTACCAGTCCTATGCGGTACGCTTCTTTACTATCAATGAGGTCGCCGGTGAAAATAAGCTCCTTTGCCATACCCTCTCCAACCAGGCGAGGAAGTACAACGACGCTACCTCCGAGGCCGAGAAGCCCCATCTTTATATGACCATCGCCTATTTTAGCCTCTTCCGAGGCGATACGAATATCACACCTCATCGCGATTTCCAGACCACCGGCGACACAATATCCACCGATAGCCGCTATCGTTGGTTTTGGGAGGTATCGTATTTTCTCCCCCATACCGGGTTCAACGGGTGGTTCTCCACTATCTGATGTTTGAACCTCTGATAAGTCAGCTCCAGCGCAGAAACAATCCAGTCCTCCGGTTAAAACTACTACTTTTATATCGCGATCGATTTCTGCCTTATCGAAGGCATTGATCAATTCACGCGACATCTGTCGGTTTATGGCATTCTTCTTCTCAGGTCTGTTGAGTGTGATGGTAACTACTTGATCCTTCTTCTCAAAAACAATTGTTGTGTAGTCCATTTTATACCTTCCTTACTGCTACCCGGGTGAGTCCGGTGTGAACGGGATTATTCATCCTTATAATCTATTAATAACGAACGAGGTGAGATAAGGCGACACCTCCATTTTAATAAGCTGATTTTCCACTTCCCATCAACTCTTTTATATTCCATTTCATAGTATCCTTGCATCCAGTCCGGTGCCTGGTCCGAAGCGAGGATAGTAGGTCTGGGGACAAGTGTGCGGGGTTGAGAAAATTGCAGGTAGAGAAGCCAGCTACCCTTTGCCGTATCTCCTCTAACAGATATGGAAGGATGAACCACAAAATTACCCTCTTGTCCTATGTGGGTCAAACCAACAGTCTCTTTAAATAGTTTAGAGAATTCTGCTTTTCCTTTGCAGTAACCTGCATGGATATCAACTACCGCATCATCCGAAAAGCAATTTATTACATCATCCCACTTAGCCTGAGTAAGACTGTTGACGTAATGTATTTGCAGTTTCTTAATTTCCTCAATGTCCTCTAAAGCTTGAATTCTCTTTTCGAGTTCTTCCAGTGTCATAATAGTTCCCCCTTTTATTCATTATTCGTACAACAGTTTTTTGAATCATTTCGTTAGTATTTGTTTTAATCCCGGTTTGAGTATCAGCTAATTGGTGGTGGTGTAAGAGGAAGTCCTCCTCCAACATTAAGCCTGTCTCCGGTCACATATCGGGAAAGTTCCGAGGCGAAAAAAAGGGCTACTAACCCTACATCTTCAGGAGTGCCTGCCCTTCCCAGTGGTATATTAGTCTTTGCAAGCTGCTTGAAAAACGCGTCTTTGTCTGCTCCGGGAGGTACACTGGGATCCCACATAGTAGTCTGGATGACCCCCGGTAGAATTGCATTAACACAGATATTATAAGGGGCAAGTTCACCGGCTAAGCCGATTGTAAACGACAGTACTCCACCTTTGGCAGTACTGTAATGAATATTAGGTGGACCGGTTGAGATTGCAGCCACTGAGGAGATATTGATAATTTTACCGTACCGGTTTTTTATCATGTGCGGAGCAACTGCCTTAGAGCATAGAAAAGTACCCTTTATATTCAAGTTTACAACTCTTTCCCATTCTTTTTCTGAGATTTCCGTAACGGAAATCATCGGACCGAATCCTCCGGTGTTATTGACGAGAATATCTATTTTCCCGAATTTTTCTATGACCTTATCTACCATATCTTGCACTTGGCTACTGTTTGTGGCATCACATTCAATGGCTAGTGCCTGTACTCCCTTGTCTAAAATCTCGAGTACAGTTTTTTCTGCTTCTTCTATTTGAATATCGGCAATAGCTACGGAACAACCTTCTTCTGCAAATTTAAAGGCAATTCCTTTACCGATTCCTCTAGCACCTCCAGTAATTATAGCCACTCGGTTGTCTAATAACATTTTTCTCCTCGCCAGTATTAATTTTATTTACAGCTTATAAATATATTTGGAACACTATTTTTTAAGTTTTCATCTCATATACTAATCTCCCTGCAAGCATAAATCATCAATTTTAAAATACTACACCTCAAAATCCGACTGATTAAGGTTCTAGAAACCTTTATCTGAAGAACATATCATTTCTTTACTTTTCTGCTTTTAACCTCATATTTAAGATTGAGATCAGGGGTCAGTCATGCTATTAAATATATAGTAACTCATATCTTATTCTCAAAACCCAAGTTTACTGCAGACTGTGTCTACATTCTTCTGGATATAATCGATATCATCTTCTTTAAGCTGGCTGAATCTTCCCTGAATAGTAAGATAATCTTTTACTGGCTTTCTTGGTTTTGGTTTGTAGGTCAATACCATTTTGTCTCCGTTTTCAATTTCAAAGAGCCTATATATTCCGGTTTCTACGGCCAGCCTTCCTACTTTAATGCTCATGTTTTCCGGAAATCTCCATCCTGTGGGACATGGTGAATGTATATGTATGTATTTGAATCCCTTTCCTAAATCACGTGCCTTCGTAATTTTGTCAACCATATCTTGAGGATATGATACTGATGCTGTTGCTACATAGGGTATATTATGTGCCGCCATGATAGCTGGCATATCTTTTTTGGACTCAATCTTACCCAGTGGCGTGGAGGTCGTCCATGTTCCGATAGGAGTCTGGCTACTCCTTTGAATTCCGGTATTCATATAAGCCTCGTTATCGACACAGAAATAAATAATGTCTTCATTTCTTTCTGCTGCACCGGACAATGAAGCGAAACCAATGTCGGCAGTTCCCCCGTCTCCCGCTAGCACGAACAGGTTGACTTTTTCTTTCAGTAAATTACTATTTTTTAGACTTTTTAACGCCGAACTAATGCCTGATATGGCAGCACTAGCACTGGCAAAGGACACATAAAGGGTAGGAATGGTTAAACAGGATGGGTACATCATAACAGGAAGACCAAAGCAGGAGGCGCTATGGACGCATATTGATGATTGGCCGAGCACCTTGGTGACAATACGCCAAATGATTCCCCCCGGACAGCCTGGACATAAAAGATGCCCAGGTTTAGCTATTTCTTCTTGTTGATGAAGAATAGATTCTTTATTAGATTTCATCATAGTCCTCTCACATCAATCCACTGAATAGATTTTCCCATGCTAGATTCTCGATAATCCATCAGGCTTTTCTTTATCAAAGAGACCAAGTTTGCTACGGTTACCTGGCGTCCTGCCAGTCCCAGGATATAGTCTTGAAGGTAGGGATGTGGCTCAGTGTTACTAAGCGCGGCTGATAATTCGGGATAAACGATACCTCCAAATCCTGATGACACAGCACGGTCCAGCATAATAACGAGCTTGGAGTTATGCAGAATGCTACTGATAGCTTCTTTAGGGAAAGGACGGAACACTCTCAATTTGACGGCACCTGCTTGGATACCATCTTTCCTGAGTTCCCTAACAGCCATTCTGACTGTACCGCAAATATTGCCCATTGACACGATAACAACTTCTGCATCTTCCATCATATAAGTAGCTAAAAGACCACCGTATTCTCTTTTGAATAATTTCTTGAATTCTTGATCAACGTCTTCAATAACTTTCTTAGCGTTCTCCATGGCAACTTCCTGCTGATACCGATATTCAGGAAGGTAATCGTCAGATGCTATGAAAATGTGCATAGGGCGTCTCGTATCTAGTAAAACGTGTTCAGGCTGGTAGGGCGGCAGGAACTTGTCAACCAGATTCTGGTCCGGAATGTCTACTGCTTCCAGAAAATGAGAGATTACCATTCCTTCGTAGCAGATAGCAACCGGTAGAAGTACGCTCTTATCCTCAGCGATCCTATAAGCCTGGATAACCATATCCAGGATTTCCTGGGCATTTTCCACATAAATTTGGAGCCATCCAGTATCCCGCTGTGATAGTGAATCCGAAAGATCTGGAGCGCCGGCAATGGGTGGATTCATGGTACGATTGACCATTACCATTACTAAGGGCAAACGTAAACCAGAGGCGACCCACAGGTTCTCATGCATATAAGCAATTCCCTGTGATGATGAGGCTGTAAAAGCTCTAACACCAGTTGCTTCGGCACCTATAGCGGCTGCCATAGCACTGTGTTCTGACTCAATGGGAATAAATTCGGCTTCCATCTCTTTTTGAGAGATAAACTCAATCAACTTTTCTATTACTGTCGTCTGAGGTGTAATGGGATACACAGGGATAACCCTTACTCTAGCGAGTTTTGCACCATAGGCTGCCGCATAGTTCCCTGTAATCATCTTCTTTTCGGAGTCCATGTGCATTATACCTCCTGCACCATATGAATTACGCCTCTAGGGCATTCTTGCATACAAATGCCACACCCTTTACAGTAGTTGTAGTCTATTTTTACGGGAGGCTTATTTTCATTGAAGTCCACTGAACCATCTGGACAGAAAATGAAACAGTTACCGCATAAATTACAGGAGCCACAGCTAAAACAACGCTCTGCCTCTTTTTGTGCCGACTTAAAGCTAAATTGTCTTCGTACTTCTTTAAAATTCTTAATACGAGTTAATGCTGGTAGTTCTCGCCGTTCATTTCTTTTCTCATGCTGGAAATAATCGGTATTTAAGCCTTCGTATTGGATAATTTCTTTGTTTTGAATCGAAAAATCCTTATAAATATATTTTTTAAAAGATAACGATCCCTGGCTATTTGTTGCATTAGAATGCAGTATTTTATGTATCTCTGTTTCGTTCAAACCTTGCAGATAACAATCAATACCAATAGCAGCACTTTTACCATCTTTTATAGCGTCAACTACGGTACGATTATAATGAACAATGTCACCACCTGCGAATATCTTCGGGTCCGATGATTGGCCAAAGTCATTAATTTTTATAAGTTGTCCTTCTACTTTCAGAGTATTACTTAGGAACGAGAGGTCAGCCTGTTCTCCAGTTGCCAAAATGACGGCATCAGCATTGACCTGAAAATTGGTACCCTCCACTTGGACCGGAGCATGTCTCCCACTTTTATCCAGAGCACCGGGTCTGTTTCTAATTAACTCAGCACCTGTGACTTTGTTTTGTTTCGACAATATCTTGATTATATTGGTCAGGTGGTGGATTTCAATTCCTTCTCTTTCACCATCAGCAATCTCGCTTTTTATAGCTGACATTTCTTCCCTAGAGCGCCTATAATATATTATCGGTTTTCCTCCTAATCTAAGAATGGTACGAGCTACATCGATAGCCGTATTTCCACCGCCAATAACTATCGCCCTTTTTTCAAAAGATTTAATCTCGCCTGTTGCTACCTTTTTCAGAAAATCCAATCCATAGTAGATTCCCTCTGCCTCAATCCCCGGTAAATCTATACTAACAGAATTATGGGCTCCTGTAGCTATATATACCGCATTGAATGTTCTCAATTCCCCAATATCCAAGCTCCCTACCAATTCCTTACCGGTCTGGAATTGTATGCCTATAGATGTAAGTTTACTGATCTCTTTATCAAGAATCTTTTTAGGGAGGCGGTATTCTGGAATGCCATATCTTAATATACCACCAGGTTTCTTATCTCTTTCGAATATTTTGACTGAGTAGCCTAGCCTCTTTAAAAAATATGCGCAGGATAGGCCTGAAGGTCCCGACCCAATAATAGCAACATTTTTGCCATTTTCTTGCCAGCAGTAAAGGCTTCTGGTTGTACTGCCTCCGATGTAATTTTCTAGCCCATTGATGGATACAGCCTCGTCATAATATCCTCTGTTGCACGAAGCCTCGCAGGGATGAAAGCAAACGCGCCCAAGGATAGCAGGGAAAGGGCTCTCCTCCATATAGCTTTCCAAGGCTGCTTCTATGAAGCCATTTTTCGTAAGCTCAATGAATCCTCTGATGTCTACCGCCAAAGGGCACCCCTCGCTGCAGGGAGGCATCATCGATACAGTTATTGGCCTTACAAACCGCCAGGTCCCTGTTTGCATCAGATTTGGGTCCGGTCCGATTTGAGTTGCACCGATGGGCAATTCGGCATAGCTTAACATTAACGAAACATCCGGTCCCATGATTTTCATATTAGTCACTGATTCCTCTTTTCTACCTATATATGCATCTTTGGCAATTTCTCTTAATTTTCACCAGTCGCTACTTTGTTATTAAATTTGCTTCAATTTTGATAGTTACGTTATAAGCCAATTTCACTCCTTCTTTCGCCTTAGCCGCATTATCTCCGGTGAAATATTCATCAATAGCAGACAGAATAGATTCTATTTTTACAGCCTTAGTGAACGCTGAAAAATGTCCCAGCATAGCAACATTGACTCTGGGTATGGAAGATTGGCCGTATATCTTTTCAGATAGTGCCGTAGCATTAATAGTATTAATTCTAATGTTTTTGTTGCTCGAGAGGCTCAATATTTCTTCAGTAGTTAAAGTTGTATTTATAATTACCAAACCATTTGGTTTTAAGCTTTCAAAAGGCTTGACAGACTTTAGTAAAGCAGCATCAAGAATTAAAATTATATCAGCTTTTTCTATTGCACCCCTTACCTCAATAGGTTCATCGCTGATTCTTGTATATGCTAAAACTGGAGCCCCTTTTCGCTCTGCTCTGAAATAAGGAAGGGAATGGCTATATTTCGCTTCCCGAAAAGCCGCTGTTGCCAAAATTTGTGCTGCAGTGACGGCTCCTTGTCCACCCCTTCCGTAGAACATAATCTCAATCATATTGGTGTACCTTTCTTAAGCTATTTCCTTTGCTTTAAGTATCACCCCTTTCCCTTATAGGGAGGGCGTGTATTAGAGGGCATATTTTATTATAGAAACACATATCTCTTAGACTAGCCAAAAAAACTGGATATCGACTAAATTACTAAATCCATCCTACCATAGACAGAA
>CAYOHA010000046.1:0-13774 GCA_964403625.1 uncultured Dehalococcoidales bacterium
TGGCGGACGCCATCGCCCGGAAACATAAGGACGCCGGTCTTATTTGAAATATATTCAGGAGTTGTATCAAATGTCATTCTGAGGAGTAAAGGCTCGCTGTACAAGACTTTGGCAGGCGAGAACGACGAAGAATCTGAGTGTGGGGAGGAGGTAAGTCAATAATCTTCACTACCTTGAGACCCTTCGCTACGCTCAGGGTGACATTGAGGAACACATTTTTGATACAAAGCTAAATTTTAAGGACAGGGGGGATTTTTACCATATCGCTACTAAATTTCTACTGATGTTTCGCTGAGTCCACTTTTTCACGCACGGGTAATACCACCCCACCACACGGATTGCTTCGGGCTTCGCCCTCGCAAAGACATAGAGAGTGACGGATTACTTCGCCTCGATTTATCGAGGCTCGCAATGACTTAAAGTGCTGAGGT
Organism: uncultured Dehalococcoidales bacterium; assembly: GCA_964403625.1. Taxonomy (GTDB): domain Bacteria; phylum Chloroflexota; class Dehalococcoidia; order Dehalococcoidales; family UBA2162; genus CAYOHA01. Next base: position 432 of record CAYOHA010000046.1, read on the forward strand.
GGGAGATTGCGTCGCTCCGCTTATGCCGCTTAGCTTACGCCCGATAAATCGGGGGCCCGATAAATCGGGTTTCGCAATGACGATGAGTTACGGATTGAATTGTTTACCTGTCTTCCAAAAGCTCAAAGAATTGTCTTAATTTGTTGTTCAGGTCTTCTTCGGGCGTAACCGTAATATCGATAATATCGCAGTCCAAAATCAGCACCGGTATTCCCTGAGCATTTAAGGTATCTTTTAATAGCTTGATAAGTGCAGCACTTTGTCGGCAGCCAATATGGGCATAATGAATGGCTCCATCAACCTGGTAGCGGGAGGCGCAATCCACCACTTTTTGTAAGAGAAAACCCTCATCAAGCGGACCGTACATTGACATTACCGGATGCATTTCTATCTTTTGAATTATGCTATCCAGTGGTTTCCGGGGATCAATTTGCCCGTCTCCCCACTCGCAGAAAAACGGGTCGGTCACGCTTACCGCCCCGAATTCTGCCGAAACTTTGGCTATGGACCCCAGAAAAAGGACGGGCGGCATCATCAAATTCAGAATACGGAAGCGTTCTTCAGCAAAGCCTCCCTGCTGTGTTTTATCCTTCAACTCGCGACACACCTGCTCCAGATATAGTGTCACTTCAGGTTGACCAGCCATCAGGCAATCCACTGTGAACAGCTTTAAAAAATCTTCAGGTGGGAAGGGAGAAGGACGGTGCCGGCGGAGGTCATTTATTTCACGGTAAAGCTCAATTTGTTTCCCGACTCGTGCGATACCTTCGCTGAGCTTGTTCCAGTCCATCCGGCAACCTGACTGTTTTTCCAGGAAGGCTATCATATCCTGCAATTCTCTTTTAAGATAATCTTTTTCATAATCAGACTTTTTGAAAGGGCAATCTACGAAAAAGCCACTGCAGCCGGACAAGTGCATAATGAAATCTCCACTTTTACCGGCGTTGTCACAAATCAAATTTGTCCACAGCGCGACGTCAGGCCGGGGCAGGGACCCTTTTGCTAAGGCCCCCACAAGAACACGGTAGGGCGAACATATTTCCGGCACCATTCCCACTTCAGCCGACTTCGCCAGAAGGTCGCCCACATCTCCGCCAAACAAAGCCGTCATCCAGGCTGTGAGTTCCGTATGCATGGGCACAATGCCCATAGCATAAAGGATTTCAACAGGGAAAAAGATGGTATGGGCAGCCAAGAATCGATTTTCTTCCCGGGCTTTCAGGATTCGCGTAAAATAGTCTGCCAGCATTTGATAGTAGAGAATATGGCTGAGAGGCGTATCAGGCTGTGCTTTAGCCATCCGCCCAATTATGCGGCAAGCTCTGGCGATGGTACCAATCCTATTTTGATTTTCCTTAGAGCTCAGCATTACAGGCTATTATATCAGGATATCATCAGGCATATAAACCCTGATATTGTTGTTATTAGGAGGGGCTCGAAATAGCCACTCTTAAGACCGGGCTAAGGATGTGAAACACTATAATTGGAATTGCGGTAGCAATAAAGGTTATCCAGAAAAGCCTTCTCCCTTCCTTCCTGACTTGAGGTTGTGGAAGGTTTTCCAGCTGTGCTTCCTTATTATGAATCATTTCTGACTGTGTATCTTGATTATCATGCTCCATCCTCTACCTTCCTTTGATCCTGATTGCCTGAAGTTTGGCTCATTCCATTTTTACTGGCACAGATGACACTGAAATGTCTCAGTCTAAACTATCATCATCATCGGTAGCAGGAGCAAATACCTCCACAATAGGCTCATCTACGAGACACACTGATACCAACTGAAGTAACTCTTGCCGTTCCTGACTATTTTCCCAAGCTTGCCACCCTTCAAGGCGCGTCCAGGTGCCAACGACCAAGTAGGTCGCTGGATCGTCTAACTTTATAAGTGTTTCCCCGGAGACATAAGCTGACTGACGCATGCAACTCGCTCTTAGGTCTAAAAGGAGATCTTCTAGCCTCTTCTCCAGACCAGGTTTGCATCGCCGCTCTATAAGCACTCTTATCATTATGCACCTCCAGCATTATTACGATAAGCCTTATATAATATTACCGTCACCAGAGTCTATAAGATTCAGTTAAGCCAGGGCAATATTTCAATGTCAATTAAGCTACCCTGGGACTTTTATTTATACATCTGGTTTGAAGACATGTCAATACTAATGATTAAGTCGAAAGGATTATCGTAGCTGCTATTAACAAAGGTAAAAAATATACTTCGAGATATGAAGCCCTACCAGGTAACTCCCTAAATTATTGGCACGTCTCAAATCTCGTAAGTTATGGTTGAAAGAACTGCTAAAAAGCCCGTTGCTACAAAGAACCATATTATGCTAAAATTTGTCCGCAATATTCAATTAGGGAGGAGTATTATCATGGATAAAAAAGAAATCCTGGATTTCATCACTAAAAATCCAATAGCTTATATGGCCACCGTGGATAACAATAATAAACCGCACGTCCGTGCCATGGGAACATATCGTGCGGATGAAAATGGCATCATTTTTTCCATGCAATCGCCTAAAGATGTCTACAAGCAACTCATCAATAATCCTGAAACCGAACTATGTTATTATGCCAACGGCGTCCAGATCAGAGTCAGCGGTAGAATGCAGCATGTGACTGACATGGTACTTAAAAAGGAAATTGTGGAAAAACGCCCGTTTTATAAACCCGGAGTGGAAAAAGAGGGATGGGACTACGTTGGTGTTTTCATCTTGAAGCACGGTAAAGCTTACGTCATTGATATGAAAGGGCCACCCTCCCCAGTCGGAGTGCCTAAGACTTTCATCGATCTGTGAAAATAAAGACTGAGAGGGAACGAAGACTGTTTTCTTATTGCCGGGCTTAGTCTGTATATAAAAACCTGTAATTACGTTACCGATCTAATTTGCGGCCTGACACCAGGAGTGGTCTGGTAGAAGCTTCGTATGATGATGTTCGCTTTCTAATCTTGATAAAAATCTCAACGATATTTGGGTCGAATTGAGCACCTGCACAGCGTTGCAGTTCCTCTAGTGCTCGCTCGTTGCTGAATTTATCATGCCGGTAAGGGCGCTCTGAGGTCATGGCGTCATAGGCATCAGCCACAGCTAAAATCCGGGCGTCAAGAGGGATATTTCCTCCTTTAAGACCGGCTGGGTAGCCGTTGCCATCGTAACGTTCGTGATGATATAACACCGCAGCCAGACAGTTTTTTAAACTATCAACACGTTTAAGTATAGCCACGCCCATTTCCGGATGAGCCCGTATTGGTTTCCAATCATCATCAGTTAGTGGTCCAGTTTTCTGGAGTACCATGTCTGAGATACCGATCTTCCCGATGTCATGCAGTAATGCAGCAGCGTGTATTGTGTCAATTTTTTCCTGAGAGTAGCCCAGGGCTTCGGACATTTCGACAGCATACCTGGTTACTTTCTTGGAGTGGCCATAGGTATAATGGTCTTTAGCATCAACAGTAGCTGCCAAAGCGTAAATTGTGCTAAGAATATTGTTGTTCCTTTCGGTCGAAACTTCCTTTCCCAGTACTTTATCAACCACTACCTCATTAGCCAGGCATATTCTATTTCTACCTTCTTGCTTGGCGTAGTATAACGCGGCATCGGTAGCTCTAATAATGTCTTCTCGCATTACGCCATCAGTAGGCCATGAACCGACACCAATACTGCAAGTCAGTTCTATACCTTGTGAATTCATCTGGTCTTCCATCCCTCTGCGGACTCTTTCGGCTACTTTCTGGGCACTATCGAGTGGTGTTCGGGGCAGAATCATGGCAAACTCATCGCCGCCATAACGAAAACCGATGTCGATACTTCTTGTGAGTCTTTTAATCTGTTGCCCAAGCTGCCTGAGTATTTCATCACCGGCAAGATGACCATGGACATCGTTGTACGTCTTGAAAAAGTCGAGATCCAGCATAAGTATGGAGAATATGTCACCAAATCGTGAACAACGGGCGATTTCTCCATCAAGGCGCTCGTGGAAACAGCGGTGATTATACAGACCGGTCAACTCATCAATACTAGCCCTTTCGCTGGCTTGTGAATAGAGTTGAGCATTTTCGATAGCGATAGCAGCTTCAGTAGTTGTCATCATTAGTAAATCAATATCGTCCTTAGAGTAGAAGCCATGTTCTTGTTTCTTTGTTAGTGCCAGAATACCGATAAGCTTATCCTTATTTATTATTGGACAAAAACAATCAATTCCAGTGGCGTCTAATACCTGCCTTTCCACTTCCCACAAAGACTTAAATTCTATATTTAAATCAATTGTCTCTTTCAGGAGAGCTTTATTCTCCCGGATTAGCCAGTTGACAATAGGGCTATCGTTACGAATTTTTATCGGAACGACTGGCTCCTCCTCCACTTGTCCTTCGGCATAAGCAGTCACGAACTCATTCTCCTGGGGTAAAAGCAGGCTGACCTGATTGACGCGTACGGCACCAATTATCGGCTTAAGCATAGCATTGGCCAACTCTTTGAGGTCTAAAACGCCGGTCATACGTCGAATAAGGCTGAGCACTGTTTCTCTATAATCATACCTTTTACCATAAAAAAGTCGGTCAACGCCTTTCTCAATAAAAATCCTGATAGGATTAAAGAACCAAGCCATCAGTAAAGATAAAGCAAAAATCGGTATTAAACCAGCACCCCCGGCCCAACTTTCAAGTACCCTGTAAAGAATGAGAATGACAAACAGATAAGCCGCCGTAATAAAAGCAGATATTCCAGAATAGACCAGCCCTTTGCGCACGACCAGTTTTATATCAAATAGCTTATATCGGAGGATTGCGTAAGTGATAACGACAGCATTACCCAGGTGCCCGATATGATCAAGGGCATATTTTTGTTGAGGCAAAATCTCAAACAATATACCAAAAACAATCAAGAAACTAACACCAACAAGCAGATAGACAATTCTATTTCTATGTTCAGGGCTCCTCGATTTGCGGTAGCTAATTATCAGGTAAAATATTGCTGTCCCAATGAAGCAGGCACCACCCAGAGTCAATAAGTATAGCCACGGTCCGTAGTCGTTATATACATTAGTAACGCCCAGATTCTGGACACTCCGAGGTATATAGCCCAAGCTAATCAAGACAACGACAAAAAACAAAAGCCCATATCCCAGATTGGCTACTCGTCGAGCATTAGTATTTAGAAAAGTACAGATGAAATGGGTATAGGCGATGACCGACCACAAGGCAGCAAAGGGTGTGACTTTGCTCCAGAACAACCACTGTGATAAAGAAAAATCAGCGTGGTTCATGAAGCTGCTGAGGCTCCACATCATTGATGCCAGTAGATAAATAATAAAGACATTTTTGAGTTTGGCCCGTTTTTGGCGTAGGACCAAAACAATCAAGACTAAGTATACAATGAGAGTTAGAAATTGAACTATTGTATAACTATTCATTACTCCCATAGATTCTGGAACTAGAAATTCCCTGGCCATAATAAACCAGAATACTAATGTAATTGTACGTTGAGTGGGAGAATAGTCATATCACCAAAATGTACTAGAGTGGAATGGTACTTTCGTTGGCTGGTCAGTGAGCTAATGACAGATACAAAAACACATAAAATGGACGTTGCTTCCTTTGGTCAATAAGAGAGTAAACATGGTATCGTCCTAACGATAGTATGATAATGGAATGAAGGCCAGCCTTTCAGGACTTAGTGACTACTTCACTCGCAGAACCAAGTAGTATCTCGAGGGCACTATCCGATGGGTTTATATGAGGTGGTTTTAAATGAGCTGCATCAGCACCAGCCGCTTCCCGCTTGGCTGTATATACCTGGAAAGCACCGCTTGGTAGAAGAGTTACTTTAAGAAGTTTAAAGCCGAGCTCATCCACCATATAGGCATAGTCTTCCTTTTTCTTTCTAAGGTTCTCATCTATGGTCTTGGTTACCTCTATTTCGCTCGAGCCTCCCTTCTTAAGTTCGATATAGAGATGTAATACGGGCTCATCGTGAACTTCTTTACGTGCTACCCATTCTACATAGTCAAGCTTTGAGTCCTCAATCGCCTGCCAGATAGCTTTTTCAGTCAGAGAAGCTCCAGCGAAGTCAAGAATGTTATCAGCCCGGCTGTAAAATGCCATCTGTGGGATATTAATATTTAGCGTGGCATTACGTAGTGACGTTATCTGGATCACATCACCAAGCATATACCTCATAAAAGCTCCACCCAGAAAATTGGTAACGACCACCACGTATCTCTCTCCCGGTACCACTTCATCAAGCAATAGAAGGTAAGGCCGATAATTCGAGTCTGCTGCCCATCTGGCATATTCCTTCTCGGGCATAAACTCGAGAAAATTGAAGTAAGGGACGAAGGTCATATCACCATAGTCCCAGGTCTGCATGGCTATTATAACGCACTCTGTAGCCCCATAGATGTCCAGTGGATACCGGCCCCACATGTCCTTGATCTTTTCCCGATATACCTGAGCGTCAGTACCTGTCGAGACCAGTCCCTTAAGTGACCATATATCTTTAGGCGACATTTTTCGATTGGCTAATCGACTCTTCACCATGGCCGCTAATAATCTGTAAAGAAGTCCGGGCTTCTTAAACAAAGGAAAAACTTTACTCATGGTCACACCTTGCCCAAACTGCTCGCCGACCTTAATAAGCATAATTGATATGCCTGCCATGATATCGATACCATCAGACAAACCCAGTTTAAAGCCCTCTTCTATCCTTTTTGAGAAATCCATTTGTTCGGCAACTTTAATGGGCGGTAAAAAGTCAAAAATTTCCTCTTCAGCCACTCGATGAGCCCAGCATCCGCTGGCATAAGGAGGCGGCGCTAGCCCGTAGAGAAAGTTGTCACCTAGCTCAAGCGTAACCTCTCCTCTCTCCGTGCAAGAAGCAAAGACGAGTAAAGCCATAAAGGCATCGCCCAATTCCCGGTAAACTCTATTGGTAACTGGCACCCACTTATAGGAATACTCGCTTGACCGACCTGAAGTACGCTGCCAAAGTTTAGGCTTCTCTGGAAGTCCATCTTCGATTTGTTCTTGAAGGTAGGGAGCGTAATCGGCGTAGGTAGTGATTGGTACCTGGATACGGAACTCCTCGACACTACGAGGTCTAGCCCCCCGCATAACCTGATTACCTAACTTACAGCTCGTTAATAGGTTAATTTGCTCCATCAATAATCTTCGCTGGATAGTCATGAATTGCTCGATATTGAGATCAACAAAGCCACAGTATTTTGTCCAGAATTCCTGGTCCCTGCCCTCTCTTAGTAGTTCAGCTGCTTCTGTCATGTTATTTCTCCTATTATCACCTTTTACCCAAATGCTTTTATCAGCTACCATCAAGTCTTCTTTTTAATTACCCAGTCAACCTTTTAACATTTTTTACACAATAAAGTCAATATCAAATATCTACAGTTCCTTCTTCTTCAAGTATTTCCAGCATATTATCTATCTCTTTTAACAAGCTGGTTCCCTTTTCGGTGATCCTATAAGTCACTAATTGTTTGCCAATAATGGCTTTGTCTACCAGTCTTAGCTCGAGTAAGGTATTGAGGTAGTTTGCTAGCTGGAAATAACTCAAGTTAGCATTATGCCTTATCTCTACCTCACTAGCTTCACCTAATCTTAATATATCCGCAACAATCTCTATCCTGGAGCGTCGATATCCTGATAGTAACATTTAGCGTTCCTAATTTATTCTACTTACTGAACTAACTACAACTTTACTATCGCAGAATTGTATGGTTAATGGGAAGATTTTTTATTCTAGAATATTATTCCATGTAGAGAAATGAGGAACCTTTCTAGCTAAAGAGGTATAAAAAAGAAAGGGGGCGGAACCCCCCTCTTATATAGAGAATTAAATTTTTTCTATTCCTCTCACACGGGTTTGGAAGAAGGCGAAGAAGATGTCAGAGCTTTAGTCAGGACAAACGCAGCCTGTAGTGCCTCGGTAGGGCAAAGCGAGAAACATTCTTTGCAATTCCAGCATTCCTTGGCAGCGATCTCAGGAACAAACATAATCTCTCGTCTTACTCCCCTATCAACGAATCCAACAGCATATTTCTTCTTAACCTCAGCGCAGTATCTGACACATAGACCACAAAGAATGCAAAACGAAGGCTCTTTTTCAAAACGGTCTTTATTTGCTCCATATTGTTGAGCCAGCTCCTGTAGAGTCGGAGAATCCGGAGCATGAGACAGCATCAACTCCAGAAGTGTTTTACGGATTTTATCTATTTTCTCAGATCTAGTTCTTACAACCAGTTTATCTGCCACTGGGCGTGAGCAAGCGGTATCGAGACTTGTTCTGCCCCTGGATTCTATTTCTACCATGCAAATTCTGCAGGCAGTATAGGGTTCTAATTTTTCATGATAACAAAGGGTCGGGATGTCTATTCCAACACTTCGCGCTGCTTCAAGCACGGTCGTCCCTTCCTCCGCTCTAACCTCTCTATTGTCAATAGTTAAGGTAACACTCATTATTATCTGCCTCACTAGTGTATTACTGAAGACAGTATATTACAGACGAGGGCAGGGCAGTGCTTCTCTTTAATATGGGTTTCGTACTCATCCCGGAAATGCTTTAGAGAACTGAGCACCGAATTAGAGGCACCTTGCCCTAAAGCACACAGCGCTGCTTCTTTTTGTATCTCAGATAGCTCCTCCAGTAGTTCGATATCGCCCTCTTTTCCTTTTCCTTCACTAATATTAGTTATAATCTTGAGCATCTGTCTGAGACCTTCACGGCAAGGTGTACACTTACCACAGGATTCATTAGTAAGGAAGGTAAGGTAATATTTAACCATATCCACTATACATGTATTCTCATCAATGACTATTAAGCTAGGTCCCATTGACACACCAGCTTTAGTTAACTCTTCAAAATCTACCCTTAAGTCAAGCATACTCTCCGGTATAAAGCCGCCTAACGGCCCACCAACCTGGACTGCTTTGAACTTTTTATCTTCACGGATTCCACCACCGATATCAAAAATAATCTCTTTCAAGGTTATTCCCATCGGTACCTCGACCATTCCAACATTTTTGATTCTACCTACCAGAGAGAAAACCCTGGTTCCCTTGCTGCTCTCAGTGCCTATCTTCCGATAGTTATCAGCCCCCTGGTTGATTATCAATGGCACATTAGCCCAGGTCTGTAGATTATTCAGGACTGTCGGCTTAGCCCACAATCCTCTCTCGGTGGCGTGATCATACTTTGTTCTAGGCTCACCTACCCTTCCTTCCATTGAAGCCATCAATGCCGTCGACTCGCCACAGACATATCCGCCACCATCAATATTTATCTTAACGTTAAAGCTAAAACCAGATCCCAGGATATTTCCACCCAGAAGTCCGTACTCCTCAGCCTGCTTGATAGCCATCATTGTGTTTTCTACCGTCAGGGGGAATTCGTTCCCAACAAAGATATAGCCTTCATTAGCTTTGATAGCATAGGCGCCTATTATCATCCCCTCTAACACAATATGAGGATTTGCCTCCATCATTCTTCTATCGACAAATGCACCGGGATCACCTTCATGGCAGTTACAGATAATATATTTGGTGTCAGCCTCAGCTATTTGACCGGCTTCCCACTTTCTACCGGCGGAGAAGCCACCACCACTTCTCCCCCGCAAGCCAGATTTCTTGACTTCTGCGATTACCTGCTCCGGTGACATGTTAAGCAGGACTTTGACTAAAGCGGAATAGCCCCCAAGCGCCAGATAATCATCGATATTCCTGGGGTCAATTTTAATGTTATTACCGATGAGGAGCCGCATCTGGTTCTTGTAAAAGGGTATTTCAGATTCATGTACAGCTTTTTCACCAGTACTCGAGTCAGCATATAGCAGGCGTTCAATTACTTCCTTCCTGACTACAGTTTGAGAGACAATGTCAGGGATGTCCTCTGGCGATACCTCGACATAGCAGATTGCTTCAGGATAGATAACGACGATAGGCCCTTTCTCACATAAACCAGGACATCCAGTTTCTCTAATATCAACCTTAGTATCTAAAGATTGCTTCTTTATTTCTTTTTTAAAGTTGCTGATAATACTCTGGCTATCCAGATTGTGACAGCCGGTTCCTGCGCATATGGCAATACAAGGCTTATTAGGATCTCTTCCCGATATAATACCCTTCCTTAGTTCTTCGAGTTCAGCGAGCGAATTTACCTTCGGCATAATAATCCTCTAGTCATAATTTTGTAAAATACTTTCAGCTATGTCCCGGGATATTCCGTTATAATGTTTTCCATCGACTACCATTACAGGTCCTGAAGAACAGCAGCCAAGGCATGTTACAGCCTCCAGGCTGAACTTTAAGTCCGGGTCCGTTTCACCAGGCCTAATTCCAGTCAATTCTTGAACCATGCCAAGGACGCGTTGAGAACCGCGAACGTGACAGGAGGTGCCATTGCATACGTGAATTTCATGATGTCCCTCAGGGTTAATATTAAAAGCTTTATAAAAAGTGGCAATATGCCGTACCTTACTTAAAGGTACTCCTAATTTCTCACCGACCTGCTCTAATACTTCCCTGGAAAGCCAGTGGTTTTCCCTTTGTATCTCCAGTAATACCTGAATCAGAGCACTGGGATCACCCTGATGCTTATTTATAATCTGGTCGATTTTACCAATGTCCATTTCTATTGTCCTGACCTTCTTTCTTTGGGTCGACCCCGTGCCTTTTCTAATTTTCATTCCAGAGCGGGGGCAAAACGCTTCTGGCTTTCATCAAACCTGATCAGTCCTTCTCTAGTCGAACTCCTAAGGTATTTTGAGACATCGGCAGGGCTTAAGCCTAGAATATCAGCGATTTCCGCTGTTGTAAGCGGCCTTTCTCGAAGGAGTAAGAGAATCTGACTGATTGCCAGTTTATCGGCAACTAATTCCTGCAATAACTTACCTACCTCTTCACTGGCGAAAAACTCAGCATATTCTTCTTTTGTGTTGAAACGTACTCTCAGTCTCTCTCTTTCTACCAGTTTAAGGTAGGGGATAATATTTTTAGCTGCTTCAAGGTTAAACTTTATTTCATCTTTAGCTATTCCTTCGTTTACACCGAGAGGTCCTAATTCACGCAACTTATTGGTAAAATCATTTACTACCTCAGCGAAGCGAATTCCTTCGGAAGCATTCACCCACTCAATCCTTAGTCTTTCGGGATTTATACCTGTATATTCCAATAATTTCCTGGTCAGATATACCAAACTTGCCGCATTGTGGTTCCCTTCGGTCACATAATGGCATTCACCAAGCCAGCAACCGGCGATAAGCACACCATCCGCTCCGTTGAAGAAAGCCCGCAGTATAAAAGCGGGATCAACTCGCCCGGTGCACATGACTCGGATAATTCTAATATTGGTTGGATATTGTAGTCTGGAAACTCCAGCCAAGTCAGCAGCTGCGTATGCTCACCAGTTGCATAAGAAACCCAGGATCTTTGGTTTAAAGTCATATCCTGTTGCCATTCTTATCTCCTTCCCCCGTCAATAGCCTTTCTTTAGCTATCAACAGGCTTCTATGTAAAGGCTGGAACTTCCTCAAGTGCCGGGACCGCCTCATCAATCTGATGGAATATCTCTTCATCGGTAAAGTGCTTCAGAGAGATTGCCCCGGTCGGACACTTCGAATTACAGAGGCCATCTCCCTTACAGAGTACAGGATTAACCTTTGCTTTTCTTCCCTGCGGTGTTTCAACAAACTCGATAGCACCGTACTTACATACCGAAATACAGGCACCGCACGATATGCACTTACTCTCGTCTACCTCACAGATAGCACCTGAAGCAATTACTGAATCCTTTGTTAATATAGTTGCCGCCCGGCCGGCTGCTCCATAAGCCTGGCTGATTGTTTCTGATATAGTCTTGGGATAATGGGCCATCCCGCATAGGAATACGCCGTCGGTAGCAAAGTCAACAGGCCGTAACTTCACATGAGCTTCCTGGAAGAAACCGTCTTGATTTAGACTAACTTTAAAAAGCCGGGAAATTTCAGGATTTGTCTTTGCAGGTATAATGGCAGCAGCTAAAACAAGTAAATCAGCCTCTAAAGCAATCTTCTTGCCCAATACAGGATCGGTTACGGTGATCCTCAGAATACGCTTGCCACCCTTTTCAACGGCTTCTAGTTGTGGTTTATCATCAGGCTCGTATCGGATGAACTTCACCTCCCGACCCGCCGCTTCACGGTAATAATCCTCTTTAAATCCATAGGTTCTCATATCCCGAAAGATGATATAAATATCCATCTTGGGATTTTTCTCTTTCAGTTTCAGGGCGTTCTTTATTGAATGGCTGCAACATACTCGGCTGCAGTAATTTCTGTCTTTCTGTCGACAACCGACACACTGGATCATTACCACACTCTGGGCGTCAATTACAGCCGGTTCCTCTTTGACGATTTTCTCTCCCAACTCAATCTGGGTTACTACCCTATTATCTTGCCCGTAAAGATACTCAGTAGGTTTATATTCTTCGGCACCGGTAGCGATGATGGTTATTCCGTGTTTAATTTCCTTGGTCATTTTTCCGGCTTTTATCCGGGTAATAAAGTTGCCCACATAACCGGAAGCCTCCATGACAGTAGCATCGGTTGATACATGAATCGAAGGATGGCGGTAAACCTTTCGTATTAGTTCATTCAAGTAGGCTTGAACATCCATCCCTTCCAGAGTGTGAGAAATTTTTTTAGCCATTCCTCCCAACTCTGAGTCCTTTTCCACCAGGTAAACCTCAAAGCCCTGGCTGGCTAAACTTAGAGAACTGGTCATCCCGGCCACACCTCCTCCCACCACCAGTGCTCGTTTGTCAACCGGCAACTCAAATTCTACTAAAGGCTCTAAAAGGGTAGATCTGGCTACCGACATCCGGACGATATCCTTTGCTTTCTGCGTAGCCTCTTCTTTTTCTCTCGAATGGACCCAGGAGCAATGTTCTCTGATGTTGGCAAATTCAAAGTAATATGGATTAATCCCCCCCTCACGGAGTGTATCCCGGAAGAGGGGCTCATGTGTCCTGGGAGTACAGGCGGCAACGACTACGCGGTTGAGTCCTTTTTCCTGAATTGTCTCTGATATTTGCCGGGCAGCATCGGTTGAACAGGCAAAAAGGGCTTCTTGAGCGTGCACAACATTGTCTAAAGTGGAAGCATATTCTACTACCGAAGGTACATCTACTACTCTACCAATGTTAGCTCCACAATGGCAGACAAATACCCCCACTCTGGGCTTTTCTCTCTGAACATCTCTTTCTGGCGGGTATTTTCTCTCTCTTGCCAGACGCCCCCTCCGGTAGGAAAGAATCTGACCACAAAGAGCACTAGCTCCACTGGCACCCATAACC
>CAYOHA010000047.1:0-13719 GCA_964403625.1 uncultured Dehalococcoidales bacterium
TATCCTGGTTTAGCCCTTTTATCCTTTCAATTTTACGCGTTTCGCGGATGCCTCTTGTGAGTGTTACTGTATCTTTGTGAGTCGTCGAAATTTCAAGTCAACAGATTCTTGGGATAAGCCCTCCCTTCACGCAGTTCAATATAATTAACAACTGCCATTTCATCCAACATCAAAGACACATTTAACTCATATATCGGGGGATAGATATCTTCCCGTTCAAATCTGGTGAACTTGCCCAGTATTTCTTTGATGGTCATACCCGGCTGTTCTTTTATTTTCCCTAGGATACTCATTGCCCGGTTGTAATGGGTTTTCATGTCGCCGCCGCTGGCAAGGTCAATAGCCTCACATACAAAATATGCCCCTGTTCTGGTATCGTCACAGACAAAGCCACGTGACCTTTTTATCAGGCTCTTGGGCGGCTCTACTGGAATACTTCTGAGATATTTCGGGTCAGCACCTTCGGGGACTTTTTTCAGGGGACGGAAACCGATTCCATCATACTCTTTCATACTTGAGTCCCTGGCACTAAGACCGGAGTAAACATAAACCATACGTTCATAGTCCCCGGGGCCATAAAAAATGGTATTCCATAGCACCGGTGCCATATTTTTCAGTACACCATTACAGATTTTACCCTCGAATTTCTCACCGTCATAGGTAAATTCATCACCTATCTTATAATCAAAATGACATGGGAATCTCTCCGGGTCGCCGGTAAATGAAACCAGTTTACACCTGACTTTGAACGGCATGGTAAAATCCTCCTATGATATTTTATTATTTAGTCGGCATCGTTACCGTATCGAAAAAGGTAATAAATCATCCAGCCCCAGAGCGGATAAGGTCTCTGGGAGGGGTACTCCTGTATTTTCATCCCACCCGCGGAGGCGATAGTACTCTCTAAGCATGTCGGCGAACTTACCCCTATCGAGTGTTTTACCGGCAACACTGACCGGTTTATCACTGGGACCTGGAACTATAGCCGGACTTACCAGGGGCTCAATGAAATTAACCTCTGGGGGAAAGTCGTCCTCCGGTACTTTTCTGCCCTCCCGTATCATTATCATTCTCTGTATGTTTGTAATTCGCTCGGCATATCGGTCTAATTCGTCACCAGAAAAACCGGTTACAGCAGTGAAAATTTCAGACTCCAGATGAGGGTCGCCAACTGGGTCAGGCTTACTGAAGGAATACATAATAGGCCAGGCAAAATCACACAGGCCAAGGCTGTCTTTAGTATAGGTAGTATTCTGGATTTTTACTGCTGCCAGCGCCTTCCCTTCGTAGCTGGAGATATCTGCGGCGGCGGCGCTTCCCCAGAAAGCTTCGGCAATCCTGCGAAACACTTCTGTAGTGATAGGGTTCAGACCAGGCTTCATTTGATTTGCCATCCATGCCGACCTGGCGAAACCTCCATGCACCATTGGTCGGCTCATTCTGGGTTCCATCGGGTCAAGAAGAGCATGGACAACTGACGAGCGGGGCAAGTTCGCGTCGTTTTCGCCGACCGGAATAAGACCGGGACTAAGCAGTATCCGTGCTTTTTCCGGGACTTTTTCACTGGCTCTTGCCAGTCCCTCGGCGAGGAGTTTCCCAATACCTTCGCGGTAGGTTATCGAGTAGAGCAATTTTTCCAGGAATTCCGTGGTGCCAATCTTTGATAGCGGTAGACCGGTCTCTTCTTCGGTTAAGCTATTTGTTTGATAGCAAGTATATAGCCAGTTTATTATACTCCGTAGTTCAAATGTGCATATAGAATAATTGTTAGCCAGAACCGGAGCATTAAAGAAAGTCTCTATTGGTTCATCTTCTCGGGAATATCTCCATGGCATATAATACTCCATCGCCTCACAACGCCGGTAGTCCTCGAGGTCTGGACGCTTACCGTAACGGTATTTATTCCGGATACAGTCCAGTCCACACTGATAGCAGCCTCCCTTGCCGATACGTTCCAACAAATGGCCGTGACCACTCATCGTTATATCCGGAGGGATAGACAGGTCAAGCCGTTTACTTATCTGGATTGTGTACCGGTTAAGCTCTTTTAATCTTTCCGGGTCGGCTACCGCTGGCTTACCGGTACCTTTTACTACAATAGCCTTTAAGTTCTTGGAAGCCATCACTGCCCCGAAGCCAGCTGTCGAAGTTGACTGGTGAGACCCGAAAATTATAGCACTTCTTACCAAATTTTCACCGGCAGTACCCGTGGTAAGAAACCGTGCCCTGTCTCCGTGAAACTCCTGAAGCACTTCAACGGTCCGGTATGCACCATTTCCCCAGAGTGACGAGGCATCCCTGAGTTCAATATGATTATCGTTAATCCAGAGGTAAACGGGCTTTGAGGCATGCCCGGTGATGACTATCCCATCATATCCTGCATGCTTGAGTTCAGCCCCGAAGAAGCCACCGATGTTGCCGTAGCAGAATTTTTCGGGGTAGGCCATCGGAGATTTCCCGACAACCGACATACGTGTAGCGCCTTGGGCACTGGTAGCTACTAGGGGCCCTGTCATAAAGATGAGATGATTTGTCGGGTCGAAGGCATTGATTTCAGGTTTGACCATCTCCCAGTAGATTCGTGAGGCAATACCACGTCCGCCGAGATACTTCTCAGCATATGGCTGTGTTGAAAACTCGGATATCTTCGAAGTACTCAGGTCAATATGCAATATCTTGCCCATCCATCCATACATGGGGATGCCTCCTTGCTATAGCTGAGTAGCTTATTATCTACATTTTTAACGCTTCTTTCTCTTCTACCGTCAAGCTCTTTTTAAAGTTAGCCAATTTCTTCTTGCCCTTCTCAGTTATTGCCACCTTCCCTTCTCTCCCATTCTCCAACTTCACGTAGTCAAGGATCGCCAGCTCACCAACAAGTGTCCAGATTATATTCTGTCCCAGCGATGGGTAGATGTTGTCTCTTTCGAAATCGTCAAACTCAACAATTATCTTATTGACGGCAATTCCCGGCCTCTTCGAGATTTTATTCAATATTGATAGTGCTCTTCTGGTATAGGGAAGACCGTCACCATAGTCAACCAGATCGAAAGCCTCTA
Organism: uncultured Dehalococcoidales bacterium; assembly: GCA_964403625.1. Lineage (GTDB taxonomy): Bacteria > Chloroflexota > Dehalococcoidia > Dehalococcoidales > UBA2162 > CAYOHA01. Next base: position 3,060 of record CAYOHA010000047.1, read on the forward strand.
ACTCCATACGCATTAAAGTATGTTTGTCGCCGCAGACCAGAATTTCCTTCTTCCTGATACCGCTGCCCGGACCGCCAAGTAATTCTCTACCTCCGGGCGGTTCGTCGAATCTGGTCATATCAGGGATGAACTTATAATTCTGCTCGGACCTTTCAAGGGTCGGTCTGAAACCTACCCCATCGTATTTCTTATAGGCAGGATCGTAAACACTGTAGGGAGAATGCCAAAAAGGCAAATATGAATTAGGTAATTCTCCTTCCCTGTGCCGCCCGCCGGATGAATGCAGTATATTTACCTTTTCGGCAAAGGGACGGAGTATAGAAGGGCATATCCTGCCGATGAATTTTTCCCCATCCCAGATAATTTCAGCACCGATTTTATACTGAAAGTGGCACGGGTGTCTTTTTTCATCCGCATCGAAACCGAGAACTCTCGCTCTAACTTTAAACATATTACTCTCCTTTATGATAATGTTAATTCACCGTTCATGACATTAGTATCATTTCACTTGTGTGATAAACATAAACCACAAGTCAGTGTTTGCTGTCAACTGTAACGAAATGAAAAAACCATTTAAAATACATTGCACGGAATATATAATAACTTCATAAACTCCAATGGTAGGAATAAATTATGAATTTTGACGCAAAAGAATCTACTGAAAATCCGGTAGGACTCATCTTTCATGATATTCACGAACACGGCACAGAGATTGCGGACATGTGGATGAAAGAAGTTGAAAAACGAACGAACTGTGGAGTCCGGTTCAAGAGAAGTAGCGGTGAGGATGAGGAGTTGATTAAAGCTGCTGATTTGGTCCGTGACGTCCCGGCTATAAATGATCGCTATCCTCTGCTAAATCTTGTGCAGATTCCCTTTATTTTCCCTAGTTCGACTGTTGGGAGTAAGGTTATAGCCCAGCTTTATGCAGAATTTCCCGAGTTGCGAAATGAATTAGGTGATGTGAAGGTTGTCGGTCTGGGAACTGGCGCAATAATGGCAGTCTTTTCAAGTAAATCCTGGGGTCCGATACATAGTTTAAAAGGCTTCAAGCATGCCAGGATAAGATCTTTATCGTTGATGGACAAGATACTTAGAGCTTTCGATGCCAGACCGGTGCATGTTAGCTGGTTTGAAATAAGCCAACTCATGGAAAGCGGGGCTCTGGATGCAGCGGTTCTGGGAATACTCCCTGCTTATATGTTTAAACTGGCGGATAGTGCCGCACCATATTGTACAATTACAGGGAGGAAATCGATAACCATGCATCCTATGCGCGTATATATGAAATGGGATACCTGGGATAGACTGCCAGCCGATTTACAAAAAATTATTGAAGAAATCGGTCCTGCCGGCCCTGACTGTTGGTTTGCTGTTCAGAGCGGGAGAGACTCTGATGATCATTTACAGGAGGCAATGGAGTACATAAAGCAGAAGGGTGAAATAATCGAGATTACTTCCGAGGAACTTGAACGATGGCATAGGTTGACACTACCTATTCTGGAATCAACTTTGAATGATCTTGAATCTAAAGGACTGCCTGCCTGGCAGTTTTTTAACAGGATGATCAAGCTAGTAGAAATGTATTCTTAGAAGCCAGACAGGAAGCAGGAGAGTCGTCCGTATAAGTTATTGCAGGAAGTTATTAACAATAACGCTAATAATCAGATAATCATCACTATACTTACCGTGAAACTCATCATCAAAAACATTTAGTACCCTACCTTTCCTTGGCCATCCAGATTGTGTATCCAACTCAGTTAAGAATGGTATAATATGGTTCGGATTGCATGTTTCGTTAGGGGTATGGGGTTAGATGAAATACAAAGCCATGATCTTCGACTTGTTCGGGACACTCGTGGATAACTTACCTTACGAAGAATATCAGAATACACTCAGGCGAGTGGTCTCAATTCTTAAAGTACCGTTTAACGATTTCGGACAATTGTGGTCTGAGACTGCATACAAGCGTAACTTGGGAACTTTTACAACTGTTGAAGCTAACATCGAATATATCTGTAAGAAACTGAGCGTAAATATAAATTACGCACAAATCAGGCTTGCTGCTAAGGTGAGGAACGACTTCATTAAAGAAGCAATGAGACCACAACAAGATGCTATGGATGTACTCTCTCGTCTGAAATCACAGGATTTTAAAATAGGGCTCATAAGCAATTGTTCTCCCGAAACTCCGGTGGTTTGGAAAAACATGTCTTTAGCTCAATTATTTGATGTGGCAATTTTTTCTTGTTTAGTTGGCTTGCTGAAGCCTGACCCGCGTATTTATCAGATGGCAGTAGACAAGCTGATGGTTAAACCAGAAAACTGCCTTTATATTGGAGACGGAGATAGTCAGGAATTAAGCGGCGCTTCCCAAATTGGTATGAATCCTGCGCTTATTCGTCTAGCTGGTGAGGATGGGACTCAGCCACATCTGACTAATAGAGAAGAGTGGGATGACCCAAGAATCTCCTCACTAACTGAAGTCCTGGCTTTAGTAGAATAACTAGGGAATCTATAAGAGGGACGAAGTCCCTCTTATATAAAATATTTCCCCCTTCCCCTTATGAAGGGGAAGGGGGATAGAGGGGGATAGGGTTGAAAATCCTCCATTTTGCTGACCTTCATTTAGGAGTTGAAACCTACGGTCGGGTTGACCCGGTTACCGGTATCTCATCACGGCTTCTTGATTTTCTGGCTGCCTTTGACCAGCTGGTAGACTACGCTCTGGAGAACAGGGTTGACCTTGTCCTCTTCTGCGGTGATGCTTATAAGAGCCGTGAACCGAGTCAGACTCACCAGAGGGAGTTTGCCAGGCGTATTAACCGGCTTGCCTCAAGTGATATACCCGTCTTCCTTCTTGTCGGCAATCATGACCTGCCTAATGCTATAGGCAAAGCTACCACGATGGAAATCTTTGATACTCTGGCAGTGAAGAATGTATACATATCTAACCGCCCCGATATTTACCGTATAGAGACACGTAGTGGTGTTATTCAAATAGCTTCTTTACCCTGGTTAAGACGTAGCTCTCTTCTGAGTAAAGAGGAGACGAGAAATCTCAGTTTTGAGCAGATTAACCAGCGAATGCAGCAGGTATTGACTAACATTATTACTTCCCATGTCTCGAAATTAGACCCCGCCTTTCCCTCCATACTGGCAGCGCATGTCTGGATTGTAGGGGCGAAGATAGGTTCGGAAAGGATGATGACAATCGGGCAGGAACATGCCTTGCTACCGGGTAATATTGCCAATCCTGCCTTTGATTACATTGCTCTGGGTCATATTCATAAACATCAGGTCTTAATGGAAAATCCTCCGGCAGTCTATGCTGGAAGCCTCGAAAGGGTGGACTTTGGCGAAGAGGGTGAGGAAAAGGGATTTTATCTGGTTGACATAGAGCCGGATAGTGTGACAGGTAACCGGCGAGTATTGTTTAACTTTCATCCAGTGGCAGTAAGAACTTTCCAGACTATAAGTATCTGTATTGATGAAGGGGACACTGACCCAATGGCAACCATCCTCAATGCCATAAATCAGGAAACAATCAAAGGTACTATCGTAAGACTTCAAATAAGTATGCCTGCGGAGATTGATGGCCAACTCAGGGATAATGAAATCAGGGATGCCCTGAAGGAGGCTTATTACTTCACCGTAGCCAAGGATATCAGACGAGAGGCGCGCCTGAGGCTGGGGAAGACGATTGCCGGAGAAATACCTCCTCTCGAAGCGTTGAAGACCTACCTGGAAACAAACTTTCCCCACGAAAGGGCTAAAGTCCTGCTTGAATATGGGGAAAATCTGATGCGGGGGGAGGAGGGAGATAAGTAATCTTACTTTCTGCCTATTTTCACATTATAGGTGGTGTGTTATACTTTTTGAAATAGCTAGAAAAGGAGGGTAACGGCTATGATTTCAAAAAAGATATTTATCGGTCTCCTGGTAGCGGTGTTTATACTGGTGATGATGCCAGGGTGTGCGGTATCAGAATTAAACGCTATTGAGCTTGTTCCTGAAAATGCCAATTTACTCGCCAGTATTCAGGTGGGTCAAATGGTAAATGACCAGGCTCTCAGAGGTGCTTACGAAGAAGTTGAAAAAGGACCGGATATGCCTCCAGAAGTGGAGGAGGCACTGGACGAGGTCCTGGAGAAGACAGGAATTGACCTGCGCGATGTTTCTCAAGCAGTAATATTTGCTGACATAACTGACATGGAAGCGATGGATGTGGAAGAGTATCTGGGAATTATTGTTGAGGGAAGCTTCGATGAGGAACTCATCATTGACAGAATAGAAGAGAATGGTGAGATGGATTTCTCCATTAGTGAGTACGGGGATTATAAAATATATATAGACCAGGATGATGGGTTGACCATTACATTATTGAGCGAAAAGCTGCTCCTGCTCGGCTCTACGAAAGCGGTCTATGATGCCATTGATGTCAGTAAGGGTGAGAAGGAGAGGGCTGGCGGTATATTACTTGATACCTATAACCGGTTCGGTGATGTGATGATCAAGTTTGCTGTTAAAGTTCCTGAAGAAGCCCGGCAGTCGATGGCTGAAGAGCCTGTTGCCGATGAGATGCCAATATCCTTCGAAGCTTTCTCCGATATCGAGACAGCTGGCTTCGCTCTCAGTAAAAGCATAGATACGGTTACTATACAGGTAGACTGTCATTTCTTGAGTGCAGAATCTGCAACTAATGCCAGGGATACCCTCAGCGGTGCTATAACCTTCTTCAAAGGTACGATCAAGGATGAGCAAGTGAATCCACTGCTGAAACCACTGCTGGATAAGATAGAAGTGGGCATTGATGGTTCCTGGGTAACAATAGACTTCTCGATTACTCTGTTAGAGATAGAGGAGTTGATTGACACCTTCCGTCCGTCAGAGGTGCCATGACAAATAGCTAAGAACTAAACATCCTGGCGGCTAATTCGGCCAGCTTCATAATGTAGCCAGGCATAATGCCGAGTAGTAGCACTCCCAGACAGGAAATAGCCAGCGCCAGTCTTAAAGCTCCAGTAGAAGGCACCTTTTCTTCGGAAGCTGGCGTACCGAACCACATCACCTTTACTACCCGTAAATAGTAGTAGGCAGATATTACGCTGTTCAGCACGGCAATAATGACCAACCAGAGAAGTCCCTGCTGCACTGCACCACTGAAGATATAGAACTTAGCCATAAAGCCGACCGCTGGTGGCATACCAATAAGCGAAATGAGACACAAGCTCAGGGCTAGAGTCAGCAGTGGTGCCCTTTTAATCATCCCGGAATAGTCCTGAATGAGGTCGCTATCAAGCTTGTTCGAGATAGCTATGATAGCAGCGAAGGCTCCCAGGTTAGTAACTGCGTAGCCAGTCAGGAAGAAGAGAATACTACTCTGTCCCAGAGTATCTGTTGCCGGAGCAACTCCCATTGTTGCCAGGCCCACCATAAGGTAACCTGCCTGGGCAATGCTGGAGTAACCTAACATACGTTTGATATTGGTCTGGGGTAGGGCAGTAAGGTTACCTAAGAACATTCCAATAGCAGCGAGTACGGCGAAGATTAGTCCCCAATTCAGGCTTAGCCAATCGGGAAGTCCAAAGGCTGAGTAAAAGACACGGAGGATAACAGCGAAGCCAGCGGCTTTACTGCCCACAGAGAGGTAGGCGACGATTGGTGTTGGTGCTCCTTCATACACATCCGGGACCCACATGTGGAAGGGAACGGCGGCAATCTTGAAGCCGAAGCCGGCGACCAGCAGTACTATACCCATAATAAGTGCCGGATAAGCAGAAACATTCCCTAAAGATATCCCCTGAATAGCTAAAGCGATTTTATCCAATTGTGTCTCACCAGTAGAGCCGAAGACCAGTGCCATCCCGTAGAGAAGAACCGCCGAGGAGATAGCACCCAGCAGCAGGTATTTCAACGAAGCTTCGGACGATTTGGGGTCCTTTAAGAAACCAGCCAGAACGTAGAGTGAGATGCTGGTCAACTCAAGAGCGATATAAATTGAGATTAGCTCTCTGGTAGCTGCCATCAGCATCATACCAAGTGCTGAAAGAAGTACCAAGGCGTAATATTCACCCTGAAAGCGGGCGAACTTGGATACGTAGTCAGTAGAAGTTAGAATAACCAGGGCAGCAATGATCAGGAAGAGTAGCTTGAAGAATACGGCAAAACTATCCAGAGCAAACATGCCGTTGAAGAAAGTCAGGGAAAAATTCCATGAAAATGCGCTGAATAAGCCTGATAACACAATGCCGATAATGCTGGCAATTGCCAGTACTTTCTTTTGCTCGATGAAAAGGTCGAGCAGGATTACGGTTAGGGCAAAGGCGAGTAGTATCAATTCTGGTAACATAGCTGCCCAGAAAGGGTATAATTCTAAGTTTAGTCCTATCGCCAACTGTGCAGGGTTCAAATTTAACTCCTTGCTTTAGCCACCCAGTAGTCTCGATATAGATAAAACGCCAGGATTTATGATGTCGGTCAGGATTGCCGGATAGATACCTATGAGCATGATCAAAGCTACGAAGGCAAACATATAGACCTTCTCCAGATTATCGGCATCCTTAACACCATTAAACCGCTCCAGAACCGGCCCGTAGAATGTCCGTTGTAACATCCACAGGATATAGCCAGCTGCCAGGACGACGCCGATTACTGACAGGATAGTGTATACCGAGATACCGCTAATTACACCGCTGGAAAAACTGCCGGCGAAGGTGATGAACTCGGCAGCGAAGCCGCTGGTCATTGGCAGTCCCAGAGAACCAAGCCCGGCTATCGAAAAGATAACGGCAATAACCGGCATCTGGCGCGCTAAACCACCAAGCTTTCTGAGGTCACGCTCTTCGATATTATGTATGGTCAGACCGGCCATAGCAAAGAGGAGTCCGGTGAGGAGACCATGGCTGACCATCTGCAGGGCTGCTCCGGTCAGGCTCTCCTGTCCGAGAGCAAAGACGCCAAGTAACACCAACCCCATATGACTGACACTGCTGTAGGCGATCAACCTCTTTAGGTCGGTCTGCCTTAAGGTTATGGCGGCTCCATAGAGGATGCTGATTACGGCTATTATCAGCAATGCGGGTGCAAAATCCCTTGCGGTCAGAGGAGAGAAACCTACAACACGGATGATTCCGTAACCGCCCATCTTGATGAGCGCGCCAGCCAGCATCACGCTTCCCGCTGTTGGGGCATCGGTATGGGCGTCCGGAAGCCAGGTATGCAGTGGAACGGCAGGCAATTTAACAGCAAAACCAATAACCAGTAATAGGAAGATAGCTGCTGGTGGCATAAGCGACTGCACCATAAACAGTCCTTTTTGGGTTATATCAATCATACTTAGACTGCCGGTGGCGAAGTAGAGGCTGAGAATTCCGGCCAGCATCAAGGCACTGCCGAATAAGGTGTAAATGACATACTTCATTGCCGAATAGTGTTTTCTACCTGAACCCCAGACAGAGATCAAGAAATACATTGGTATTATTTCTATCTCCCAGAAGACGAAGAACAACAGCAGGTCGAGGGAGCAGAAGACTCCCAGAATACTGGTTTCCAAAATCAAGAGCCAGGCGAAATACTCGCGGACCCTGACGTGCTCCTTCCATGATATCAAAACAACCATAAAGCCAAGAAAAGCTGTCAGTACCACCAGTGGCAGGCTCAAGCCATCGACTCCAAGGTGGTAGTTGGCACTAATTGCCGGAATCCAGGATGCTTTCTCCTGGAACTGGAATCCACCGGCCGCCCGGTCGAAAATACCGAAGAGGACGAGTGCCAGGACGAAGGGCACGAAAGTAAAAATCGCTGCCAGGTACTTAATCATCCTCTCTCTGCCTCCGCCGAAAAGGGCAACTAAAATCGCTCCGGCAAGTGGTAGAAAGATTATGATTGACAGATAAGGAAACCCCACCTAAAGCATCTCCTATAAATATTCTCTATTTATCTCACCCCTTTGTTTCCTCTCTCCCGTAAAGTAGAGTGGAAGAGTTTTTAGAGAGGGGGCAGAGCCCACTCTCTACCTCTCACTCCCCCCTTCCCTTATCAAGGGAAGGGGGGCAGGGGGATAGGTTTCTATATTTCAGCCAAAGATATATAAGACAAGAATTATAGCCACAATGCCAATACCGATGACTAATCCGTAGAGTTGTAGTTGTCCGGTCTGTATTTTCCTCATAACTCCACCTTCGGTATAAGCTCCTTCAGCTACGGCGTTTACGGCTCCATCCACACCATAGGTATCGATTTTCTGCAAACTGGCAAAGAGTCCGCCAATCAGAAGTTTTTTTACAATAAGATTTTCATATAACTCATCGAACCAGTATTTGCAGTAGAATAGCCTATAGATAGGTTTAAATCTCTCAGTGAACCACTCGGGAGAAACCCATTTTTTACTGTACATTGCATAGGCAAAAAGAATACCCAGTCCAGCTACTATTAGCGAAAGCAAGGGTAGCCAATGCGAAAGCCAGGGCAGCCACTGCCCCAGAATTCCGAAAAAGCCATAGGCGTGGGTATGGTGTTCTCCCATAAATTCGGCGAATCCCCCGCCAATATTCCATAGTCCGGAGATTACAGCCAGCACGGCCAGAATAACCATAGGTGCTACCATAATCGGTGGTGATTCGTGAGGATGGCTATGAGCCTCCGGGTCGCCTCCACGGTATTCCCCGCCAAAGGTAAGGAATATGACACGGAACATATAAAAGGCGGTCATAAATACAGTGATCAGGGCAAGAATAAATAAGAAGGGCTGGTTCTCCAGAGAGATAGCCAGAATCTCATCCTTACTCCAGAAGCCGGCTAACGGCCAGATTCCAGCTAAACTGAGTGCACCAATGACGAAGGTAATGTATGTCCAGGGCATTACTTTACCCAAGCCACCCATCAGGCGCATATCAAAAGTACCGGTAGCATGGTTGACACTGCCAGCACCAAGGAATAAAAGAGCCTTAAAGAAGGCGTGGTTGAACAGGTGGAATATTCCGATTGCTGTAGCCGCTTTGGCAGCTTCAATGGTAACGTTACTTCCGTTAACGATTCCAATGCCGGCGGCTCCCAGTCCCAGCATCATATATCCAAGCTGGCTGATAGTAGAATAGGCGAGTACCCGCTTGATGTCGGTCGCTACTAGCCCCATAGAGGCAGCAAAAATAGCGGTGAAGCCGCCGATAATAGCCACCGTGGTTACTGCTTCTAATGAATGGGCGAAGATGGGGAGGGTACGGGCAACCAGAAAGACACCAGCGGCGACCATAGTAGCAGCATGGATCAAAGCACTGACTGGCGTAGGACCTTCCATAGCATCAGGCAGCCACACATGAAGCGGGAACTGAGCTGATTTGCCCACCGCCCCGGAGAAAATACCGATAGCTGCCCAGGTGAGTGTGGAACCAGCTAAAACAGCCGTCCCGGCCAGGCTGTGTAATTCGGCAATATCAAACGTCCCTGTCCTGGCAAAGATAAGCAGGATAGCGGCCAGGAAACCGAAGTCGCCGAAGCGGGTCACAATAAAAGCCTTTTTAGCGGCGTTGGCTGCCGAAGGACGGTGGAACCAGAAGCCGATAAGCAGATAAGAGCATAAACCTACCAGTTCCCAGAAGACGAATACTAGAAGCAGGTTGTCTGCCAGAACCACGCCCAGCATTGATGCAGTAAATAGCGACATCCAGGCGTAATAGCGCGTGTAAGTGCCATCGTTGTGTTCGACATAGTGAGTCATATAGCCCAGGGAGTAAATTTGTACCATCAGGCTGACTACGGTAACTACCACCAGCATTATCGCAGTGAGTGAGTCCACCATTGTCCCGATACTAATGTTGAGGTTACCGACAACCAGCCACCTAATCGGCGTCGTTTCCAGCTCATGATGGGATGTCCCCATCACTTCAAAAAGTGTCCAGAGAGAAAGGGCTAAAGAGACGCCGATAGCTGTGATGGTAATATAGCCGGCAACCCTTGACTTTTGCTTCATAAAGGGCTTGACGAAAAGCGATATTATCAGGAATGAGAAGACCGGTAGCAGAAATATAAGCCAGATTAACTCGTTTGGCATTATATTTTTCTTAACACCGCTTCAATAACGTGTTTTTTATCTTCCGGGACAAGGATGCGATAGGTAGCGAGTTCCTGTCCCATCGGCTCTCCAGAAGCGGGTAAAATACGGGTAGGTATCCCTTCACCCTCGAAGAGTTCCTTCCACATCTCGGCTATCATCAGGTTTCTTGCTTTTTTAATCTCTACCCACATTTTAACCTTTCATTAAGTCAATGTCTGTACTCTCAACAGTTTCGCGGCTGCGGAAGATAGATATTATTATGGCTAAGCCAACGGCAGCTTCAGCAGCGGCAACCACTATAATGAAGATGGCAAAGATCTGGCCAGTCAGTAGTACTGGCACAATAAAACGTGAGAAAGCGACCATAGTGATATTGACTGCGTTAAGCATAATTTCAACACACATGAGAATAACTATGGCGTTACGTTTGGTCAGTGCCCCGAATAAACCGATAGTAAATAGGATGGCTGATAGTATTAAGTAATGCTCTAAACCTACGGACACTTTTTATTTCTCCCTTACCAGGACGACAGCTCCCAGTATAGCAACCAGCAACAGGACCGCGGCAATCTCCACTGTCAGGATAAAGCCTCCTTCACCCAGAAG
>CAYOHA010000048.1:0-13647 GCA_964403625.1 uncultured Dehalococcoidales bacterium
CCAACATCGGTCTCACCTAGCTCTTGCCAGGGCTTGGGGCCTTTGCCCTGGTCACAACCGGCACCTGAGCAGTAGTAACCCACATCATCATATCCAAAAACAACATAGAATTCGGGGATCTCGAGTTCCCACCCATAGCAGGGGATTCCATTATCAATCGATTTTCTCACCAAATCCCAGGCTTCCTTTTGCGCGTCAGCGAAATCTGGCTCTGTCTTGCGGGCGACTACCCCATCAATTTGATAGCCGATGTTCAGCCCCAGTCTGAAAAGCATCTGCGTGTACCACGCAGTCGGGCCGCTTGCTCAGACGCCAGTATCCGCCATATTGATGATAAAGGCATGCCCGGTTGCACCGTAGAGCCAGGCGTCAGAAATATCAATATTGAGATAATCAAGGCACCCTTTGATACATCCAAGGTGTGAAGTCCATCGACTTCTCCAGCGCAGATTTTCTAACTTTTTACCCATTTTCTCCTCCTTATATATTAAGGACTACGCATTCAATATATCCTTATGTCTCAAAGCCCGCTCCAACGATGGCTGCGTCTTCATCTCGCGGAAAGTATAAATCGATAAAAATACCTATTTTGTAATAAACCCCACAAAATCTTCGATTTTGCGGGGACCCCGCTTCACAGGAGAGGTATTAACCCCACCTTTGACCAAGGAGATGCTGCGCCCCCTTGGAACCCTAGCGAGTGGTTCCATGCAACAAGCTCCAGGACATATAAATTTAGTCAACAGTCTTAATCTAACCTGTTTTCTATCCTTTGCCTGCTTCCTGATATTTCCAGGCTTTGAAAAGAGAAGTATTATATTTGGCCGGGACATTTTATTATAAGGTTACATTATGGCCCTTCATGCCCCTCTGCAAGATGTGCCCACCTTGGGTCTTTAGAGTAACCCGAGTGAGTATATGTATTTGTATTTCCCGTAGTAACAAATACTATCGGCCTGTCTACTCTGGTGAATTTGAAGGGGCAGTGGTGCATTCCTTTAGGAATAAAAATCGCGCAGGTTCTGTTAATAATATGTTTTTCCTCCCCGCCCAGCCAGAATTCAACCTCGCCACAGAGGTCATTAGGGTCGTCAGGATTAGTCCCCATAAATATAATGTATTCATCAAAATCATGGTTATGAGGTTTCATCTGTGGTAAAGTTTCCCCCGGCCACCTCACCAGGTTGGTTTCCAGATAGAAAGCGTCCTTCAGGGCTCCTTTCATCTTTTCATGAATCCAGAGTGTATTATACTGGTAGCTGTCTTTAGTTCTGGGGTGCATTGCAGGAAATTCCGTGTCCTTAATGATATATTTGCCGTATTTTGTTTTTGCCATAGATTTTAACTCCTTTCTATGCTTTTAGTATATCCTTATGTCTCATCGCCCTCTCGAGACTTGGCAACATCTTCATCTATCTGAACTCTTTGATGGCGAAGTCGAGGTGTTCGAGAGCTTCATTCTGTCGTACTATTAGTTTTTCTAAATGTTGCTTAAGTGTAACGTTAAAGATTACATAAGTCAAGATGAATACTATTTCGGGGCACGTTTACTTTGTCCTAATAATTCGAGGCATCCTTCACGTTTATGACAAGCCTTAAACTACCAGAAGATTTCGATACTCGATGTAACCGCTTCACTACCAGTGCTTGATGGGATATAGTAATATGAAACTAGACTATCCCACCAGAAGTCATTCCTAATATTGGTCGGATTAATATAGGGTAGTTCAGCAGCCCGATACACTTTACCAACTTTTACACGAGCAACAGTATCCACACCGATACAGTCAACATACACCAGCCCATAGTCAGTAGTTAGAAAGGCATTCAAGGCATGGCCGGTACTCTCATCGGTCCAACCAACATTGACTACCGCAGCCCGGATACCAGATACTTCAGCATTATTATGAATATCCCCGGAAAACTGTGAACAATCGTAAACATCTCTAATATAGGTATGCTCCTCGGTCCTGTCTTGAGACAGGAAAGTTTTTAACTCAGCCCATGTAGGATTTACAGCAGCATCATTATCATTCAAGCTCACGTCATTACACTGCTGACTTTCCGACAGAGTAATCCCCAATCCGCCTAATGTCTCCCGGGCTACGGCTAATTTTTGCTGTGTACTCTCTAAATCGCTCCTGGTAGTGGTCAATTCATTCTCAATGCTTGACAACCTACTGCTGGTGCTGATCAATTCACTCCTGGTCTTTGATAATTCACTCTTTGTGCTGGTCAACTCGCTTTTGGTGTTTGATAACTCACTTCGGGTACTGTCCAACTCATTCTCGGTATCAAACAGCCTGTCCTTGGCTTCTTCGAGTTTTACCGTCGTTATCGTCAATTCAGTTTTGATAGAAGATAATTCATGCTCAGTTTCAACTAATTCACTCCTGATCATTAATGTGTATACGATAAGGCCAACAAAGATAACAGCAAGAAGCGAGGCAACCATTGTTAGTGTTTTCACGATTACTTTCCTCCCAAACTAATAGACTTAATCCAGAGCAACTAGCAATATAATTTCTATCTCAACTCAAGCAGCACAAAAAACTCCCTATTTCCAGAAGCACCGAGAATTGGCGAGGCTATCAGACCTTTCAACCTTAAATTATGCTCTACAACCCAGGCGATAAACCGCCCTAAAACCAGGGCATGTACCTCTGGTTGTTTTATTATCCCCCCTTTGCCCACCTCATTCCTCATGGCTTCAAACTGTGGCTTGATAAGCACCAGCAGACTACCACCTTCTCTCACCGCCCGAGCCACCGATGGTATTACTTTCTCAACTGAGATAAAGGAAACATCTATTGTCGCCAGGTCAGCTTTCTCAGGCAGAGTGAAGGGGTAACGGGCATTCACTCTATCCATTACTACTACCCGAGAGTCCCGTTGTAGATGGTAGTCCAGCTGACCATAGCCAACATCAATGGCATAGACCCGTCTTGCCCCCCTTTTGAGCAGACAATCAGTAAAACCACCGGTCGACGCCCCGACATCAATCACTATTGTAGTCGAGACATCAATCTTGAACTGGTCGATAGCATAATCAAGCTTAAGTCCACCACGGCTAACAAAAGGAGGTGGTTGGATTACAGTAATTTCCGCTTCCTCGTACACAAGGGTACCTGCCTTTACCACAGCTTTGCCATCCACCATCACCACACCGGCCATAACCAGTGCCTGGGCTTTATTCCGGCTCTCCGCCAGTCCTCTATCCACTAACAGATTATCTATTCGTCGCCTGGTCACCTGTCATTCCTTATAGTTAATATAGATATCCTACCACACAGAGTTTATCCACGAAAGTTTGACTATACTCTCCGAGTAACCTATAATCTGGGCTTAGTTGAGAAGTGGGTAATACTTCCACAGTAAATCACTGTTGATAATAAAATGCACGAACTTAGCATCACTGAGAGTATTTTATCTATCGCCCTAGAAAAGGCTGAAGAGGCAAAAGCTACACGGATTTCCAAGATTAATCTTGTCATTGGTGAGTTGTCGGGCATTGTTGACGAGTGTATGGAGTTCTATTTTGGATTCCTGAGCAAAGACACTATCGCCGCCCAGGCCACACTTTCCTTCCGTCATCCGCCAACACAGTTACGCTGCCAGAACTGCAGCACTATTTTCTCCCCCGATAACCACAACTGGACCTGCCCTAACTGTCAGAAACGAGAGGCAGAGATAGTATCGGGGCGTGATCTGTATATTGAAAGCATAGAGGTGGAATAGATGGCAGTAGTACTAATTACACTCTTAATCCCAGAAGTATTTTCAGCTTCAGTTTAAACATATTCCATCCACCTATTTTTCGGGACATTATCTTCATATACGTGGCATCTTTGTCTTTCGGAGGTACCAATTCCTTATCTTTTTTATACAGCCGGGTAGCACCTGACTCGCAGGTTATGACACAATTTCCACAGCCAATACAGCGGTCGAGATTGACAGTAGCCTTGCCGTCAACCAAGAGTCGAGCTTCCAATTGGCATCGTTTGATACACGTCCCACAACCGGTGCATAATTCAGGATAAATTTTCACATAATAATTGCTGGCATAGAGGTCTGCCGGGCGGAGGGTTCTTACTACTTCGGCCAAGAGTCCACAGCAGTCTCCGCAACAAATACAGATAGTTTCCGGACGCAGTGAGTTCTCCGGCTGGAGGATAAATCCTGCTTCCTGGGATTTCTCCAATATATCAAAGGCTTCCTCTTTGGTGATATAGCGGGCAATACCCATATCAACATACTGCCGGGCATGGTCTGTTCCGATCTGCAGACACACCTCACGAAGGTTGCTGTGTTTACAACTCTGCCCCTGAAAATCCTTGGTCTGCCGGCAAACGCAATTAGCCACGGCAAGTGGACCACTGGCATTCTCAACAAGATACCTCACATTGTCATAAGTAGCGACCTGATATTTTTCAGGAAGAGGAACACTCTTCTCTACCGGAATAGTGCGAAGCTGGGGAACCCTTACCGTACCGGTAGTTTCGACTCTAGCGAACGACTCGGTGTGATAGGCTAGAAAGTCATCAACCAGTTCTTTGGTGAGTCGGTCCACCTGGAAATCGTACATTCCACCGGCAGAAACCCCGGCATTTTTATAGTGCGGTTCAGTATAGCCTTCTTTATATACCAGAATAGTCCCCTTAAGCATCATCTGGTCAAGTATTCGCTTTAGCTCATTGATAGAAATCGACATCTCACTTTTCTTGACACGTGTGCAAATCCTCTCAATTGGTTCCAGCTTGATATTGGAAATATGCATTGCTATCTTTGCTTCTTCAGGAGTGAAGAAGTGTTTTAAAAAACGAATATCAGCACCGGACTCCGTGGCTGGATAGCCAACCGGTCCCTTATCCAGATGCTTCTGCAAATCGCGATAAGGTTGATTCTCAATATCCATTCCGTCCTCCTCAGAGAATTTCACACGGTATCAGTTAACCCTTTAACTCTATCGACCAGTTTGAATACCAAATAATAGCTACCGTCAGAGTAATTGTCAAACTGACACCGGAGAGACTATGGACCAATCTCCTGAATAGTATTGTTTGACACTCGTGGAGATTTAGATTTATCATACTCCGTGCAGATACTCGTATTTGTATTCAGAAAGAGAGTGAAAATAAGATGGCAGAAACTAAATACGGAAAATATATTGTTACCGAGTTAAAACCCCGCACCAGGAAATCCGATGCAGAAAGAACCAGGACAATGACCGACGTATTACGCCTGGATAATGAGGTTGTAAAAGGAGCTATGTATGTTGAGTGTGTCTGGTTCCGAAAAGGTTCTGATACCGGAAATGAGGCCCATACCCATGATTTTGACGAGTTTCTGACTTTCTGGGGGACTAACCCGGACGACCCGCACGACCTATGTGGAGAGGTTGAGCTATGGCTGGAGGATGAAAAGCATATTATCACCAAAAGCTGTCTGGTCTTTATCCCGGCAGGGATGAAACACTGTCCAATGATTGTCCGGAGGGTTGATAGACCTATCTTCCATTTTTCTGCCGGAACCGCAAAAAGATATGAAAGAGAAAGTAAATAAGTTAACGCTTAATTAAGGTTAATAGTTGAATTAAAAAATATTAAAAAGGGATTAAAAGGACAAAGCACCAATTAATCCCTTTTATCAGCTTTGATATCTCTATCTTAATAAACCTTATAAAATCTGCGATTTTGCGGGGATCCCGCCTTTTGACCAAGGAGATACTGCGCCCCCTTGGAACCCCAGCGAGTGTGTTCCCCGCAGCAAGCTTCGGAGCATACAAATTTAGTTAGGCGTATATTTTACCAGGTCCGAGGGTGAAGTGGAAAATGGGCCTATCGACCCTTCTGATAACCAGCGGGCAGTGCTTCATTCCCGCCGGGATATATATCAAAAAGCTCTTGGTAAGGATGTGTTTTTCATCTTCCAGCCACATTTCAACTTCGCCACACAAATCGTGTGGATCATCGGGGTTAGAACCGATAAAAGCCACGACTTCATCAAAAGGGTGCTGATGGGCACCTCCCGGAGGTGGTCCCATTCCCGGATTCTGCTCAAGCCCAGAGCCAGGCCAGAACCAGGCACACTCTGAATAGAAGGCCCCTTCGATAACCTCGCCGTCCATATACATCATATGAGTTGTCTTACCTTTGACATCACCGAGAGCCTTTGCAGGTTCACCCCGGAATGAAGGCAGCTTTACGTTACGCTTTGGCTCGTAAATAATATATTTGCCATATTTAGATTCAGTCATCTCTCATTATTCTCACTTTCTATTCAGTAACACTGACTATCGACCTTCCTTAGGAGGCCTATCAATGCCGCTATCGCCCCAGCCCTCTCTCCAGCTACCTGCCCCGAGCATTATTGCCATTTCAATGTGAGGTTTCCTGTATTCATGCCATTTTACCGGGCCATGGCTTACGCTTTTCGGTATGAAAGCTACAGCACTGGTATTGAAACGCCACGGCTTGCCACCAATACCAAACTCCATGTCAGCACCAAGATCTTCAGGATTGGCGGGGTCACCTCCAATATGCAGGACAATTTCCTCATAATTATTGTGCACCATCTGACCAACCCCGCCTTCAACTACACCCCATATCCAGCCAAACTCAATATAGTACCTAGCATCGTTTACCTGGACACTGCTCATGTAGGTCATCGATGGGTTTTGCCGTCCTTTCTGTAACGGATTGCCTATCTCACGCATTGGACTCCGTACAACATACTTTTCGTAGTCGAACCTGGTCGTCTTTTTCGGTAGTCTTTTCTTGGGTACATTTATTACACTCTTCTTTGAGTCTTCCTGGCGATTACCCGTGCCGAGCATCAATGCCATCTCGATATGAGGAAACTCAAACTTCTTCCAGGTCAACGGGCCATGCGGTATCCCTTTGGGAATAAAAATCGCTGTCGTCGTGTTAAAAATTATTGGCTGACCGCCGATATAGAACTCTATTTCGCTGCCCAGGACCTGGGGAACATCAGGATTACCACCCCAGTGGAGGATAATTTCATCATATTCATGCACATGCTCATAGATGTGGGGATTCGGTTCAGGTATGCCATATATCCAGCCAATAGTGAGATAGTAGTTGGCTTCGGGTACCTGGGCACTACTCATATAGGTCATTACGGGACTCTGACGGTTTTTAACTCCCCCTCCTGTTTCGTAGACAGGTTTTTTAACAAGGTATTTTCCGTAGTCTATTCCAGCCATTTTTAGTTATCCTTTCAGTTAGTGATACGTAAACTATCTTCAGTTGAAGCTGCCAGCCAGCTAGACTCTCAATCCCAACAACATCTTCGTCTTTACCTTAAATACACTCCATTTTCCTTTTCTCTTAGCCATTATATTCATTGCCAGTTCCTCTTTTGTCTTCGGAGGTACCAGCTCCTTTTCCTTTTTCTGTAGCTGGCTGGCACCTGCCTTACAATTTGCGACGCAATTTCCACAGCCGATACAACGGTCGAGGTCGATGAAAGCCTTACCTTCGACCAGAGTACGGGCATCCATCTGACAGCGCTTGATACAGACGCCGCAACCCTTGCATAATGCTGAGTCAACCTGAGCAAAATAGTTAGACTGAAAGCGGTCTGCCGGTCTCGGGGACTTCTTCATTGCCCCCAGGAAACCGCAGCAGTCTCCGCAACAGATGCATATTTCTTTAGGTTCCTGCGAGTTTCCCGGGTCAAGGACAAAACCTAATTCCTGGGCTTTTGCTAATATCTCGAAGGCTTCTTCTTTAGTAATCTGACGCCCATTTCCCGCCTCTATATACTGCCGGGCATGGTCAGGACCTATCTGCATACACCATTCGCGAAGGTCCGACTTGGTGCAATGTTCACCTGAAAAATCCTTGGTCTGCCGGCAGGGGCAATTGGCAATAGCCAGTGGACCGGGAGCATTCACAATGAGTTGCCTTACACTGTCGTAAGTACCGACCTTGAATTTTTCAGGAAGAGGAATACTCTTTTCTACCGGTATAGTCCGTAGCTGAGAAATCCCTATATCAGAACCAGCTTCAATCACGGAGAATTGTTCTGTCATGTAGGCATGAAAATCATCAACTATCTCTTTAGTCATCCGGTCAACCTGTAAATCGATTATTCCGCCAGCGGTAAAACCAGCGTTCTTATATTGTTTTTCCTTATAACCTTCATAACAAGCTAAAAGGGTACCCTTATACACCATATGGTCCAATATTTTCTCAAGACCTTCAATTGAGATTGATATTCCACTCTGCTTGGCATGCCTGTGAATACTCTTCAGTGATTCCGGCTTGAAAGTTGAAATTTGTGTAGCTATTCTGGCTTCTTCTGGAGTAAAGAAGCGTTTTAGGAGGCGAATCTCCGCGCCGGATTTTGTTGCTGGAAAACTAACTGGCGAATTGTCCAATCTTTTTCGTAAATCCTGATAGACTTTTTCATCATTATCCATTCCATCCTCCATAAGAATGATAAACATCACCGGTATAAACAAACCGGGAGTTGTCATTTTCACTCCCAGTCGTCAAATAATATCGCCTGTATATTATAAATGTCAAACATATTGCTGAGAGGGTATTTACTAAATAAATAACAAAAAACTGGAACTTGAATCTGTATAAATTTATAATAGTGCCAATATTCGATCTGTGGTTATGCCAATAATAAATATATGAAAAGGAGACATGCATGACTTTTGAGGAAATGGAGAAAAAGATAAAGCAACTGGAGAAACAGGTAAAAACACTGGAGAAAAAACTTACTACACTTGAGGACATAGAGGCAATTAAGAGACTACAAAAGGCATATAACTACTACGTCGAACATATGCTGGGGCAAGAGATAATCGACTGCTTTTCAGACAGCCCCGATGTTGTTCTAGACTGGCTCGAAGGCAAGTGGTCGGGTAAAGACGGAGTGAAAAAATATTTCGCACGCGCCGCAAAAGGTGACAATCCTCCGGGATTTTCGCATCAGTTGATGCCGACGGCTGGGCTTATTACTGTTGATCCTGATGGTAAGACCGCTAAAGGAAGGTGGTATGCTTTCGGAGGGATTTTCTCTTCACAGGAAGGCAAGGTAACCGGAGGCTCATTAACGAGCGGTATATATGAAATGGGCTATATCAAAGAGAACGGCATCTGGAAGATACTTTCGATAAAATGGGTGATACCCTACAGTGCGAGAATCACAGAATGGGGTATGCCGGAAGAACTTGGTAGACGGCTAATCTCCGGCAATTTCGGCCCCGCTCGGAGTGATGAATCCAGCCCCCGTGCACCTATGCCCCAGCCTGATATCCCTATAGACAAAAACGACCTTCGGTACATATCAGGCTATATCTTCCCATTCCACTTCAAGCACCCCGTAACCGGCAAGGAAACATCTGAAGGAGTGAGAAACTCACGGCTTAAGCCATTAGAGGTAGAATGAAGTAAAAATTCAAAGGGGGAGTATTTTGCCCCCCCCCTTTTTCGTTTTAGTCAGAATAATACTATGCAATTATTTTAACATAAGGATCTATATTATATCGCCCATATTATTTTGTGATCGGAATAATAGTTGGTCGAATCCCGGCGTAGGCGTTTGGGCACATGCCCAATTGCCAGCTAAAATCTCCCGTCGTTTCCAGATAGGCATACTTTTTCGCTTCATACTCCCAGCTAGTCAAACCAGTATATGCCGGTATATCGATACCAATTGCCATATGCTTTTGTCCTGCGAAAACGAAGAATACCATATTGAAGTCCAGCCTATTTAAAATAGCCGCAGTTAGTACAGAATTGTCTTCAGAATCGCCCCCCTGCTGAAAGAGGGTCTCTATAGGATAGCAGGGATAACCGTCGTTGGGAGTCGTGGGGTCGTTGTTAGTATGAGTCAAGGAATGGACAAATGCACTGACCATATTGACAACGTCCGCCTTTCCCAAGTCGAAGGTCAGCGTAGCCTCTTTTAATTCGACAACTATAACGTTGATTAAACTATCGGCATAAGTGTCAGTGATCATCGAATTATACTTTGAGACATCGTCAATCTTTGGTTGCTCTTTGTAATGGAAATAAGTCCTTAATGGCACGGAAAGCATCCAATCGAACTGATGAGACTGATAGGTAAATGAGTAATATTGGACAACTTTAGTATCCAGTATAGCATCAAGTTCTCTCTGAAGTGATGATAGCTGGGCTTGAACTGATGAGATCTCAGAATTAGCGGATGAAATTTGGCTCTGAAGAGATGATATCTGATCCTGAAGGGACTTTGCTTGGTCTTCAAGAGATGATATCTGCGAATTGGCGGAGTTCAGTTGACCCTGCAAGGTCTCCTTCTGCTGGGTACATTCGGATATTTGAGTGTTTTTCTCGGATATTTGCCCCGATGCTGTGACATAGTACCAAGCAAATACTGCCGCTACAATCAGCAGAACAACAAGGGTAACTAGAAAACTCAAATTAACTTTGTGCGACTTAGACTCCCGTTCCTCTTTGTTTGACATTATTCTACACCTCTTTGTTAGTTTTTAGTCGGCGAAATTACATATTTATCCCAGTACAATAGACCTAACTGGTACTATCTATCCCGGGATTGAACTCGGCAAGAAAGCGAACGATATCCCTTCGCCAATATCTACGGTCACCACGTGGGTTGATACGGTATGCAACTATTCTACCCTTTTCACTCCAGCGCTTCAAGGTATTGGGGTGGACATGAAGCATTTTGGCTACTTCTCTTGGCGTAAGCATATTGTCATTTCCATCATGACGTGCCATCTCATTCTCCATCTACCATTTAACCAACCTATCTCTAGTATAAACAACTAAACCCACCCACACAATCACCCAGATAGACTAATCAGATAAATATATAGTACTAGGAAAGAAGTTCAAAGGAGTTACTTAATGATGATGTCGAGATTATTTAGTAAAGAGACGACTTCTGGATAAGAGAACTTAGCCTTCTTGATTGTGTTATTGGTGATATCAATATTGTAGTTTTTAGCGCCGCGGAGATCGGCTCCAGAAAGATTTGTCTTGAAGAACCGGCTTTTCTCAAAATCAGTCCCGGTGAAAATGGCATCAGTAAAGTCGGTCTCCAAGAAATCAACCTCCATTGCTTCGCAGTTGATTATTTTCGCTTTGGGGATTTTCAGCATCGCAAAATTGGAGAAGTCAATCTTACAGTTGTTGAATTCTGGCTCCCGAAAGAGCGTCGTCTTCGTCCAATCAATTCCCATTACCTTGCATTTCTGGAATATCGGCTGGATAAAACGGCAACTCAACAGATTAACCGCGCTGATAACGCAACCGTGAAAGTGGCAATTAAGGAATCTGGATTTTTCAAAAGAGCAGTTGAGAAAGCTACAATCTTCAAAAATACACTCTTCGAAAGTCTTAGCTTCGATGCTACTATTATTTAGTGAAATCCTAACAAAGGTTTGTTTGTAGTAGTTCTCTTCGTCGAAACTCATTTGATGCAATTATACTCTAAAAATAAAGAGGGGGTAATTACACCCCCTCTTCTAATATTTACATATACTATTTAACTTATTGAATTACGACTACAACTCATTCTTATGGTTATTCCTTCTCGGTTCTAATTTTTAATTTTTTAAACAACCACCATAAGATACCGGCTAGAACCAGAAGAATCGGTATTAGCCACCACCACTGCCAGATATGTTTTTCAGGAATTACTAATCCAGCCTTAGGTTGTACTTCAGCCAGAACACCGAAAACGGTAAAGTGTTCTACCGACGCGGATATTTTACCAACTTCGGCTACAGTACCCACTTCTTTTATTAAAAACGACCAGCCTGAATCAGCACTATAGGAGGCTAGCCCTATAGATATCACATTCTTCGGTATCTGGTTAGGGTCATAACTCAACGTAATGCTAGCTGGCTGGCTGAATACTATGCCAGACGGCAGGAAATCATACATTTGGCCAAGCAATACGGTATTCTTGGGAAGCGCTGGAGATTCAACGGCTTCTCTAATCTTAATCAGGGTGACTATAGTATTTGCTTTATCCAAAACCAAAGTGCCAGCGTCTATAACGAACAGGTGGCTATGGTCAGGGTCGGATGCGGAAAGCGAGTTAACCAACCGACCGTTATCATCCATCAACTCCTGGGTTATTTCACCCAGAAAGTCAACTGTAAAATATTTTTCCTCCGGTTCAAAAGAAGGTGCTACAGCCTGACTAGGCTCATCATTATCGATAATAGTAATAGTATGGGTATCAGGTGAGCCTTTAGTAGCGTTAGTAGGGGTACCCATTGTGATAGCAACCGTCTCACTGCCTTCATAATAAGTATCATTGATAATAGTGATGTCTATCGCAGCCGAGGTAGATCCAGCTATTATAATGATAGGGCTGGAGTTGATAGTGAAGTCACTACCCTCGTCGGCTGTACCGGAGACAGTAAAGGGTACTGTAACATCGAGATTAGAGATCACATTCAGCTGAGCAGTAACGGTCACAGAACCGACATTCTCAGCAACGTTCTGACCTGCCGAAGTAAAGGAAACGGTGGGTATTTTCGCAAAGGTAGCCGTGACTGTCTTGTCTTTGTCGAGATTAAGGGTTGTTGATGCTAGTGAGGGATCGGCTATTTCATCGATATCCGTGGTCGACCAGTCAACAAACTGCCAGCCACTAGCGGGGACAGCACTTATTGTTATCACACCAGGAGAGTACCACCCTGATTGAGGTGTTACCGTACCTTCTCCAACGATAGACATAGTCAAGTAGTAATAGTTGACCTCGGGTACGAAGGTGGCGGTAACAGTTTTGTCTTTGTCCAGATTTAAGGTTGTTAATGCTGAGGTAGGTTCGGCTATCTCATCCATGTCTTCAGTCGTCCACCCGGCAAACCGCCAGCTAGATGCTGATACTGCCATTATAGCGATCTCTCCACCCGGGTACTCGCCTGTTTGAGGAGATACCGTACCTTGTCCAATTGCTTTCATGATCAGGTAGAAGTAGTCCACCTGGGTGAAGACCGCAGTGACGGTCTTGTCTTTGTCCAGATTTAAGGTTGTTGATGCTGAGGTAGGTTCGGCTATCTCATCCATGTCTTCAGTCGTCCACCCGGCAAACCGCCACCCAGATGCCGGATACGCCTCTATCGTCATGTTATCGGCCGGATACGCCCCCGTTTGAGGAGACACCGTACCTTCGCCGATTACTTCCATCGTCAGATAGTAGTATCCCTCAGGGGTGAAGATGGCAGTGATCGTCTTATCTTTGTCTAGATTCAGGGTCGTCGCCGAAGAAGGATCTCCTATCTCAGTCATATCTCCGGTAGTCCAGCCAACAAATCGCCATCCGCTGGTTGGATTTGCCGTGATAGCATATGTGCCCTCAATCTTAGTGACAGAGTCTCCATTGCTGTATATTTCACCATTAAATGTTATCGTTCCAATATCATTAGGTATGGTAACAAAATTCAAAGTATACGTATGCGCCAATACCATCTCCACCCAACCATCATCGGTCACATTACAGCTGGTAGAGGCAGTATAACGGTCAGCTACTAATACCCCTCCTCCACTTCGCCACTGACTGAAGATATACCCTCTAGGTACATTAGCTTCGATAGAGTAAGTACCATCTTTTACTTCAACATAGTCCAGATCCTCATAGTACGTCCCA